>NZ_JAANBJ010000018.1:0-173966 GCF_011394325.1 Staphylococcus sp. 11007852
ATGATTGGCTCTTTATTTGCAGCTCATGATGAGTCTCCAGGTGAAACAGTAGAAGTTGATGGTAAAAAGTATAAAGAATATTTTGGAAGTGCATCAGAATATCAAAAAGGTGAACGTAAAAATGTGGAAGGCAAAAAGATGTTTGTAGAACATAAAGGTTCACTCAAAGATACCCTTACTGAGATGCAAGAGGACTTACAAAGTTCTATTTCTTATGCGGGTGGTAAAGATATCGGTGCACTACGAAAAGTAGATTATGTGATTGTAAGAAATTCGATTTTCAACGGTGATAGAGACTAAAAAAACAGGAGTGGATTTCTATTAAATCATTCATATCGTTTCTCATACTAGGTTTTGGCATTGTATTAACGATTCCGGTTCAACCTACAGATGCGACACAAAAATTGTCGCAACCTGTTACTACCAAAGTAGATCAACTTGTTGACAGTAATAAATCACATACAGCATTAAAGACCCCAGATCAACAAGCGTTTGCGATACGCAACATTCAGATTAACATGTCACAAAAAGATGTAGAGGCGAAATTCGGTAAAGCATCAGCTGTACTTGATAATGAATATGGTACAAAATGGCATGTATATCATAACAAGTTTAATGACTTTATCTTAGTAAGTTATATTAATGGTAAAGTTCATGGTTTATTTACGAATCAAAATATCATTACTTCTAAATCAGGTATTAAATACAACACACCACAAAATGTGGTACGTGAAAAATTAGGTAAACCTTTAGAAGGAATCAAAAAAGGGAATACACTATATCGTCAAAATAATGATGAATATGATGTATTTGAAAAAGATGGTATCTATACAACAGCATTTTATGATAAACATCGTAGTAATCAGTTAACTGCGCTTTTACAAGTAAGTAAAGAGATGGAAAACAGATTAAATGGTCAGTATGGTGCCCCTTCAAAAGGTTTAGCTCAAAGTTATGAAAAACTAGACTATTATTTAGTCAATGCAACACGTGTTCAAAACAATTTAAAAACATTAAATTACTCTGAAGCGTTAGCTGACACTGCACGTAAACATAGTCATGATATGGCAGTGAATCAGTACTTTGACCATACGAATTTAAAAGGTGAATCACCTTTTGATCGTATGAAAAAAGATGGACATCAGTATAGAACAGCAGCAGAAAATCTCGCTTATGGTCAACAAAGCGCAATTTTTGCGCACCAAGGGTTGATGAATTCTGCTGGTCATCGAAAAAACATCTTACATCCTAATGTATCTACACTTGGTGTAGGTGTTGACTTCAATAAAAACAAACAACCTTATTGGACTGAAAATTATACTGGATAATGTTTAACACAGTTTAATATTGGGAAAAAATCAATCAAATGAGGTTGATAGTATGAATACTTATAATATGAAAGTTCAAGATATGCCCAATATTGAACAACAAACTAAGGATATTCTAGAACGTGTTAAAGAAATATTAAATAAGAAATAATCTTATTGCACCCTTAAAGTATAGCTTTAAGGGTGTTTTTTAATTACGAAGTCATTTTGACTTATTGCGTAGTTGGATATGAATTATTATCTCAACCATATACTACTTTAGACGGATATATTTAATAGCCGACATTATGATGATATAATATTTAAATTATGAATCATTTTTGAAAAGTTATTATGTGTTTATAAATCAAAATAATGTTTATAAGTCAGATTGGTGTAACTTTCAATAATCTAATGGTTTGATAAAGGAGGATTTAACATGGGTAATTTAATGTTGCGTGAAGTTGCAATTTTATTAGATGGTATTATTGTTGCGATGCTAGCCATCATAGCTAATACACTATTTAATCGCAATAGTTTCCTTGCTAAAGTGATAAATAGTAGTATCTCTACATTTGTAATAACAGCAATTTCAGTTATTTTTTTCTATGTGAGAAGTAAATCTAAAGCGTCATAAATGTGGTAACTATAGAATGGTATTATAAATACCATTGACGATTTTCATATGCTGCGATGATTTAAGAACCCATGATTCAAAGAGTTCAGTTTGAATCGTGGGTTTTTGTATGTCACTAATACAACGATACACAAATGATCTAAATAAAAGTGAAATATTTACAGCGAATTTAAAACTAACACAAAATAAAATGGAATTAACGTATTGACAATGTAAGTATAATATATGATGATTTGATTATTAATGAAATTATTGAAGAGACGACAACATAATATTTATTAATGTAGAGTGTCCCTTAATCAGTTTTAATAAATGTACTTATATACCTAATCCTAAATTTTCTTTTAAAGATGAGCTACCTATCAACGCATTTATCACATAAGAAGAACCGTAAGCTGATATATAAAGTGTGTATAATGCATTTGGCTACTGTATATCATCTTTAACTTAGGAAGTGTGTTTTCAAAGGCTTTGATAATTGATTTGATCTTGTGAATGATTATGGCGTTTCGGTGTTCAAGTTAGGGTGTTCATACACCATATATAAGGATAAATGATATAACTACATAAAGGTGTTATAAATAAACACCTTGCTCAAATAACGTTTTGATTACAGTTAACTTTTTATAAAATGATTGGTTTGTCAAAAAAGAGGTAGCTAGAATGGAAATAGATTGGAGTAACAAATGAATAAGCAAAAAGTGAATGGCACGATAGAACACGTACATAAAAATTTTAGATATAAAATCTTTAATTCAGACCAAGGCATATTTCTAATTGATCTACACCAA
Source organism: Staphylococcus sp. 11007852 (assembly GCF_011394325.1). Lineage (NCBI taxonomy): Bacteria > Bacillati > Bacillota > Bacilli > Caryophanales > Staphylococcaceae > Staphylococcus > Staphylococcus sp. 11007852. The sequence continues at coordinate 2,736 of NZ_JAANBJ010000018.1, forward strand.
AACATATGGTCGTACCTTTTTCCATTCTTAAATTGGTTACCGTTAAAAGCAGTTAAATTAACTGAAGAAGAATATCAACATTTTAAAGCTAGTAATGATTATAGAAAAGTTAATAAAAGAGATATTTTTAAAGTAGGAGGTTATACGGTTTTATTTTCATCGTTATTAAGGTACTTTAAGCAAACTGATACCGAGTCTATAAGTATTCTCGTATCTATCTTATCAGTAATAGTAATGTTAAGTGTCATTACATTATTTTATTGCATTATACGAAAAAAGCTTTATATTGATAACATGAATTTTTCAACACGTTGTTATCGATTAAGAATTAACCTACGACTTAAAATTAAAGTTTGTTATGTGTTAGCATATGTGTTCTTTTGGATAATTCTATCTTTATTGTTATATATCATTATAGGTGCTAAAGAGTTTAATATCTTTATGTATATATCATTAATCTTATATGCACTAGTAGTTAGTATGTTTAATTCGATAGCTTTATATATAGGTAAGGTTAAAGCAGTGGTTTATAAAAAAGTCGAATGAAATTGATAAAGATTGAGACTGTAATTTAAAAGTATTAAATCCATCATATTGTTGTAGTAATTAATACTATTAAAGACCAAACTATGAGTGGAAAATCTGTGGTGATTGGTAGATTTTATTGAAAATTGAATTACATAATAAAGTGGGTTGTTTTATGAGGAAACAAAAAATCGATGGTACTATAGAACTCATCTATAAAAATTTTAGATACAAAATATTTAAGTCAGATCAAGGCATATTTCTTATTGATTTACATCAAAATTTAGTGTCGTATGCAATTCCATTCTTAAATTGGTTACCGTTAAAAGCGGTTAAATTAACTGATGATGACTATTATAGTTTGAAAACAAGTATTCATCATAATAAGGTAAATAAAAATTTTATATATTCAATAGGAGGAATAAGTGTTTTACTCTCAACACTTTTAAGACCACTCAGTAATGAACCTGGATATCCTATCAGTTTTTTTACATCGATTTTATTCGTGTCTGTAATTATGCTTTTTCTCATAATTGTTCACTACTATTTTCGAAAAAGATTAGAAATTCAAGATATGAATTTTGAAATGACTCATTTTAAAATAAGAGTAATCCCATTATGGAAGTTTAAGGCGATTTATATTTTAGGGTATTTATTTTTCTGGCTTCTTTTTATAATGCCTTTAATATTAATAGTTTATGAAAATTTATTTAACTTAGTTCTTGCAATGATGTTTATCGTACTTTCTTTTTGTATAAGCTTAGCTAATTCAGCAGCATGCTCGATTAGTAAGGTCAAAGCAATACTTTATGCGAGAGGTTCTGATTTATTTGATGAGTAAAGTTGAAGAATAACATATAAATTTTCGGTAGAACATGTGTGATTTTAACAAATAAGATCATCAGTAGCATTTTAAAATTGATTAGTGGATATAAAGGGTTTTAATAACAGAATAAATCATTAAAGTGGGTTGTTTTATGAGGAAACAAAAAGTAAATGGTACGATAGAACACGTTCATAAAAATTATAGATATAAAATCTATAAAACAGATCAAGATACATATCTCATAGATTTCCAACAACATGTGCTTTCATCCATTTTACCGTTTTTAAATTGGTTTCCATTGAAAGTTTGTAAATTAAATGAAGATGAATATAAAGGTTTAAAAGTAATTACTAAGCATAGAAAACATAATAAAAATGATGTCTTGATGATGGGAGGGATTTCAGTATTATTATCATCGTTAATCCGTCCATTAATACATATTTCAACCCATTCATTTAATTTTAAAATGGCTATAGGTATAGTGAGTGTAGTGTTTTTGGCCGTCATTTTATTTTATGCGTATCTTCATTTTAAATTAAAGCTTGAAAACTATAATTTTAAGAGGAGTCAGCTCTATTTAAGACTCAGGCCCTCTTTTAAGTTTAAATTTACCTTTGTATTAGTCTCTTTATTTATATGTGCATTTATATATTCTTTTATAGTAGATATACTCACCACGAACCAATTTAATATGATTATATTTATAGTTTTTGTATCATTTCTGTTTATCATCGGTCTTTTGAATTCAGTTCCTTGTAATATCGGTAAGGTCATAGCAGTACTTTATGTGAAAGATTAAAATAGATGAGTGTACAGAAAAATGTTAATACAAGTGATTTGTTAATGAGTAAGACAGGATGGGATTAAAGTATGACAAAGTGTAAATTGACAGGACGAATTGATGATGTAAAGCATAATGTAAGATATAAATTACTACATGTTAATAATGAATTTTATTTGATAGATTTACAAAAAAACATACTCTCTTACATTTTTCCAATGATTAATTGGTTTCCAAAATCTTGTTATAAAATTGATTCTGAAGCATACGAAAAGTTATTAAATAAAGGCGTACATAAAAAAAGTAACACTAGTATGATCATGGGTTGCATCGTATTGTTTTCAGTGCTACTAAGGCCATTACTAAAATATGTCTATGCTCCCATTAGTGTGTTTGTAGGTATTTCTATGGTATTAGTTGCTTTAACATTAACAGTAATCTTGCAACTTTTTTTCAGAAAGAAAACTGAAATATTTAAATCAAACCTCCCTACAACATGTAAATTAACAATCATTCCAAAGCTCAAACACCTTATCTATTTCATTATTTTTTATGTCTATAGTATTTTATTTTTATCAATAGGGTATACTATGCTGTTTGTTTACAAAGAAATCAACTATATCATGTATTTGGCATGGTTTTTACAAATGATTATTTTTACGTTTATTAATATTGTTTCTTATAATAAAGAAATTGTAACGGTTAAATTATTAAAAAATGAATAATGAGAGATGTTTTGTTCATAGATACATTTAATAAAAATTACGAGTTAATATTAAATTAAAATATTTAAAGGGAATTTTGATAATCTATTGCAAACCATAATTCAATCATTGGAGTTGGAAAATTTTGAACAAGCATAGGCCTATTGGTCATTTTGAAAATTTAAATAAAAATTTGAGGTATAAATTATGGAAGTCTGATGAAGGTATATTTTTAGTTGATTTACAAAAAAATATTCTTCCTTATTTGTTCCCAATGATTAATTGGTTGCCGTTAAATGCGTATAAATTAAGTGAGGAAGAATATCATTAATATGTAATTAAGAAAATGAATACAGACAATCGCTCAGCACTCGCTTCTATCGGAGCAGGTCTGGCAGTATTTCTTTCATCAGTATTAAGGCCTATTGTTAATAAAACAATGGATACGATTCAACTTTCAACAGCGAAATTAATAGTCATACTGTCATTCATTTTAGTTGCCATAGTGCAAATGATAATTTGGAAAAGGTCCGAAATTTCATGGTTTAAATCAAGTGAAAAACAATACAAACTAAGAATTCTTAATACGTTAAAAACTAAACTGCTCATTATTAGTGGTTATTTAATGGGTCTATTCGCATTATCTATGACATTAACCATTATCTTACTATATAATGATTTTAATTTTATTATTGGTATTATACATCTAATTTTCCTTATATTTTTTAGCTTTTTAAGCTATGCTACTGTAAAAGTTGGAGTATCTGAAGCTATAATCTATAAAAAAAAATAACGTTCTATTTTAAATACATAATAAGCTAATGCTTTGATGTAACTAAAGGGATTGGAGATATTTATGAAAACAATTGGAAGTATTATATATTTAAAAGAAGGTTCACAAAAATTAATGATTATTAATCGTGGTCCTATTGTAGAAATAGATGATAAAAAATATATGTTTGATTATTCCGCGTGTAAATATCCTTTAGGGGTTGTTGAAGATCAAATTTATTATTTCAATGAAGAAAATATTGATAAGGTTGTCTTTGAAGGCTATGTAGATGAAGAAGAGACGAGATTTCAAGAATTATTTGTAGAAATGAAAAGTCAGTTGCCTTCTGAAATTAAACAAGGCGTTGTACCACAAGAACAATTCGGTTTAAATTAAAAAATATGATAAGAAAAACACCATCCGCAAATTAGGGATGGTGTTTTTATATAAGCAAAGGAGATCACATTGAATTACAGTTCTCTAAATAGGCCTACAACTTTACCTAGCACAGTGACGTGTTCTAAGTAGATAGGATCTAAACTACTATTTTCAGGTTGTAAACGATAACGATTTTTTTCTTTATAAAAACGTTTCACTGTGGCTTCATCATCTTCCGTCATCGCTACGATGATATCGCCATTTTCTGCGATTGATTGACTTCTTACGATTACTTTATCGCCATCTAAAATACCAGCTTCAATCATACTGTCTCCTACAACATTTAAAATAAAGATTTGGCCATTATGTGTAGAAGTAAAGTGTTCAGGCAGTGGGTAATATTCTTCAACATTTTCTACAGCAGTAATCGGCGTACCAGCGGTAACTTTACCGATAACGGGTACATAAATTGTTTCTTCCATATTTACTGGTTCACCCATGAGCTCACTTACGATTTCGATTGCTCGAGGTTTTGTAGGGTCACGACGGATGTAGCCTTTCTCTTCAAGGCGTGATAAGTGACCGTGAACAGTTGAACTTGAAGCTAATCCAACTGCTTCTCCTATTTCTCGAACACTTGGCGGGTATCCTTTTGTTTGAACAATATGCTTAATAAATTCAAATATTTCTTCTTGTCTTTTTGTCAGTTCTCTCATCTGATTGCACTCCTTTGCTTGATTTATGTACATTATAGCATAGTTATCCGAACAGAACAAACATTTGTTCGTTTTGGTATTGACATAGAACATTCGTTCTGTTAAATTAGTAACACAAACAAATGTTCTAGGAGATGTTGATAATGATTAAAGTTAAATTAAATGAAATATATCTGTATTTATCAGTATTTGTTGTTTCTATGATTATCTTTTTCGTGTTTTTTATTATGACTAGCCAAACTGCGCATACAGAACAAACGTACGAAATGACTGATCATCAAATTAATTCTAACCAAACAGAACACGTACAAAAATACGAACAAAAGTCTAAAGATCAACAAAGTGTGCTCGCTGTGACAGTTCGATAAATTTAAAACCGAACATTTGACATAAAGACATAGAAATGAGGCGCACGGTAATGAGACTATACACAATTCAATATAAAGGTTTTATAAGGACGATGTGAAATGATGAATGACGTTTCACATTGTCTTTTTTATTCAGCTTATAAGTCAGAGTGGTTGGTTTTATGCATCTTTTCTGTTATATTTTGTAGAGAATATTGACGGAGGTTTTCAATTATGCTTAGTCAAGAAAAATTACAACGTATTAATGCACTCGCTAAGAAAAAGAAAAGTGAAGGTTTGACTGAAGCTGAAGCAAAAGAACAATCACGCTTAAGAAGTGAATATCTTGCTTCATTTCGTAATAGTTTTAAAAATCAAATCGAACATACGAAGGTGATTGATCCTGAGGGTAACGACGTGACACCTAGCAAATTAAAAGAAATTCAAAAGCAAAATCATACACGTCATTAGTTCTCTATAAATACAAATGAAATTATAGGTTTTATCCGCGTATATAAGGTATAATAACCCTAGTAGCGAATAGAAAGGAAGTCATAATATGTTTGGACAAAAAGACACACATGCAGTAAATACCATCCGTGCGCTTAGCATTGATGCAATTGAGAAAGCAAATTCTGGTCACCCTGGTTTACCAATGGGTGCCGCGCCAATGGCTTACACACTTTGGACGCAACATTTAAATTTTAATCCTAATTCTAATACGTATTTCAACCGCGATCGTTTTGTTTTATCTGCGGGTCATGGTTCTGCACTTTTATATAGCTTGCTTCACGTTTCTGGTGGCTTAGAATTAGAAGAGTTAAAGCAATTTAGACAATGGGACTCTAAAACACCAGGACATCCTGAATACAACCATACAAAAGGTGTAGAAATTACAACAGGGCCATTAGGTCAAGGTTTTGCGATGTCAGTGGGTATGGCAATGGCTGAAAAACACTTAGCTGCCAAATTCAATCAAGACGATATTTCTGTTGTAGATCATTATACTTACGTATTAGCCTCTGATGGCGATTTAATGGAAGGGATTTCTCACGAAGCTGCATCTTTGGCGGGTCATTTAAAATTAGATAAACTTATCACGTTATATGACTCAAATGATATTTCCTTAGACGGTAAAACGAACAAATCATTCTCTGAAGATATTAAGAAGCGTTTTGAAGCGTATGGATGGAATCATATCATGGTTACTGATGGTAATGATATGGAAGCCATCAATAACGCTATTGTAGAAGCAAAATCTCAAGAAGGACCTACAATCATTGAAGTGAAAACAATTATTGGTTATGGTTCTCCTAATAAATCTAACAGTCACAGTTCTCATGGTGCACCACTAGGTGAAGAAGAACGTGAATTAACTTTCAAAAATTATGAATTAGACGCGACTCAAACATTCCAAGTGGATGATAGTGTGTATGAAATCTTTAATGAAACGATGATCAAACGTGCAGACGAACATGAAGCTGCATGGAAAAAAGATTTGGAAGCATATGCTGAAAAATATCCTGAACTTGCGAAAGAGTTTAAATTAGCCATTGCAGGAGAATTACCTGAAAACTATGACGAAGCGTTACCACGTTTTGAGTTAGGTCACAAAGCGGCTTCTCGTGCAGATTCTGGAGAAATCATTCAAGCCATCGGTAAATCCGTACCTTCATTCTTCGGTGGTTCAGCTGACTTAGCGTCATCAAATAAATCGAACGTTAAAGCTGAAGGCGACTTCTCTGCAGAAGATGGCACTGGTAAAAATGTCTGGTTTGGTGTGCGTGAGTTTGCGATGGCAGCTGCAGTGAATGGTATGGCAGCACACGGTGGTTTACATCCTTATGGCGCTACTTTCTTTGTATTTAGCGATTACCTAAAACCAGCACTACGTTTATCTTCAATTATGGGAGTACGTTCAACGTTCATTTTCACACATGATTCGATTGCAGTTGGTGAAGATGGTCCAACACACGAACCAATTGAACAATTAGCTGGTTTACGTGCAATTCCTAACTTAAACGTTATTCGTCCAGCTGATGGCAACGAAACACGTGTTGCATGGAAAGTTGCATTAGAATCTAATAACACGCCTACAGCGCTTGTATTAACACGTCAAGGCTTACCAGTGTTAGATGTTGAAGAATCAAAACTTGAAGAAGGTGTACGTAAAGGGGCTTATGTTGTGTATGAAACAGAAAAAGCACCAGAATACGTATTGTTAGCTTCAGGTTCTGAAGTGAGCTTAGTGGTTGAGGTTGCGAAAGATCTTGAACAACGTGGAAAAGGTGTACGTGTGGTATCAATGCCAAACTGGCACGCATTTGAACAACAACCAAAAGCTTATCAAGAAGAGGTATTACTTCCAGAAGTGTCTAAACGTGTTGCAGTAGAAATGGGCGCAACGCTTGGTTGGCACAAATATGTTGGTATGAAAGGCATTGTTGTTGGTATTGATCGTTATGGTGCAAGTGCGCCTGGTGACTTAGTAGTTGAAAAATATGGTTTCACTAAAGAAAATATTCTTTCACAAATCGAAGCACTTTAATCATTTTTAATTTTGTAAATGATGTCATTCATCACGTATGTTTAATCGGGACTTCCACCCACATTATAGATTATTTCGAAAGGATAGAGGGCGAGACGTTAATGTCCGCTCTCTATTTTCATGAAAGTATTGGAATGACCTTGAAAACTTGAATCAATTTTAGTAAAATGCAAAAGGATAGAGAAAGTGGGTGAAATAATGGCTACATGGTTGGCAATCGTATTAATTGTACTTGCACTTATCATTGGACTTGTAGGTGGCTTTTTCCTCGCACGTAAATATATGATGGATTATTTAAAGAAAAATCCTCCAATTAACGAAGAAATGTTACGTATGATGATGATGCAAATGGGTCAAAAACCATCACAGAAAAAAATTAATCAAATGATGACAATGATGAATAAAAACATGGACAAAAAGTTTTAATGTCCAACTTTTAAATGATGAAAAAGAGATTCGGATCTGAGATGATTTCCGAATCTCTTATTTTATTTATATGTGGTATGATATAGGGCAATTCAATAACGTATCGGTATTCAATATGATATAATACGCTTATTACTGGTGAGCTATAAAGGAGATTTACATATGACGTTTTTAGTATTTTCTATCCTCGTCGCATTTTTTATGAGCGCTGTCGTCATTTTTATTCGTGTAAAAGCGCAAAAATATCCTGTCAACACTAAAAAAATCATGTTACCACCATTATTTATGGCAACAGGCGCATTGATGTATGTGGTACCATATTTTAGACTAACGGGTTTAGAAATTTTAGAGTCGGTTATCGTAGGATTTATTTTTTCATCAATTTTAATCTTTACGTCACACTTTGAAGTAAAAGACCAACAAATATATTTAAAAAAATCTAAAGCATTCCCTATTATATTAGTATCATTACTAATTATGCGTACAATTTTAAAAGTTTATATCGGTAATTCAGTCCATCCTGGGGAGTTAGCAGGTATGTTTTTCTTATTAGCATTTAGTATGTTATTACCATGGCGCGTTGCCATGTTATTACGTTATAGAAGTATTAAACGTCAACTAGGAAATGCCTCTTAAATTTTATAAGTGATAAACCGGGCTTTTTAACACCTCATGAAGATGGTTGTGAAATAAAGCTCGGTTTTTACTTGCATGCAAGTCATGTATTCATTAAAATAAAATAGAACAAATGTTCTGGAGTGATATGATGAAAGTGATACATACAGCAGATTGGCACTTGGGAAAAGTGTTGAATGGACACACGTTTCTAGAGGATCAAGCCGATATCTTAGATAAACTAGTGGATAAAGTTGAACGTGAGCAACCCGATGTTTTGGTTATTGCAGGTGATATATTTGATACTGCCATGCCAAGTAAACGGGCCATCGAGTTTATGGAGCGTACGATAGCACGCTTAAACATCGATTTAAAGATACCAATGATTATTATAAGTGGGAACCATGATGGTAAAGAGCGCCTACGCTACGGTGCCCATTGGTTCAAACAGAATCAGCTCTATATTCGAACAGCATTAACAGACTTTGAGGAACCCATTATATTTGGAAATGTGTGTTTTTATACGTTACCATTTTTCACGTTAGCAGAAGCAAGAGCATTTTTAGGTACAGAAATAACTACATATGAAGAAGCTGTCACACAACTTGTTGAACGTATTAAACCGCAGATAGAAACTTCAAAGCAAAATGTATTGATTGGCCATTTTACTATATTCGGTGCACCAAAGAGTGATTCTGAAAGAGAACTCACCGTTGGGACGATTGAAAGTGTGCGTCCACATTGTGTGGCGTTATTTGATGCCGTGATGTTAGGACATATTCATCATCCTTTTGCTTTAAATCAGAGTCATATTTATTACAGTGGGTCTTTATTACAATATTCATTTTCTGAAGTCAATCAGCCAAAAGGTATCCGCTGTTTCACTTTTAATAAAGAGGATTACACTCAAAATTTTATACCGTTGTCACCACGTAGAAAGCTGCAATATGTTGAAACCACATATGATGATGCTGTGAATGGACGTTTTGCACATGACAATAAAGAAGATTATTTCCATTTCAGTTTATCTGAGCTTGAAATGGTCAAAGATCCCATGCAACAGCTTAAAAAAATGTTTCCGAATACCTTGGCACTGACACAACAAGTATATGTATCGACAACGCATGTCAATGCATCTCACAATATTAAAAAGATGAAACCTCTTGAAATTATAGACACATTTTATAAAGAACTGATGGATGAAACTCTAGATGACATTCAAACTAAAGAAGTTGAAACATTTTTAAATCAATATGGAGAGGAGGAATAAAGATGAAGCCCATTCGGTTAACTATAGAAAATTTTGGGCCGTTTTTGAAGGAAAATATTGATTTTACACAAATAGAAACCAATCAGCTTTTTTTAATTAGTGGTAAAACGGGCTCAGGTAAAACAATGATTTTTGATGCAATAGTCTATGCATTATATGGTAGAGCATCGACAACGGCACGTGAAGTAGCACAATTGCGCAGTCATTTTGCCCCTCCAGAAGAACCACTCAAAGTCATCTATGAATTTGACATGCATCATCAACGCTATAAAGTGATTCGTTCCGCATCATTTACAAAACCTAATAAAAAAAGCGAAACGCCCGGGATTTTAGAAGTTTATAAACTTGAGGATGACCATTTTGTCCTTCAAGAAAGTAAAATTAATGCAGGCAATGCATACTTGCAATCGTTAATGAACTTAAAGGTTGATCAATTTCGCCAATTATTTATACTACCTCAAGGTGAGTTTAAATCATTTCTTGTGTCTAAAAGTCAGGATAAGCAAACCATTTTGCGAACATTATTTAATACAGTCATGTATGAAGATTTAAAAAATACTTTGAAAGAAAAAACAAAATCTATTCAAGACGACATGGATAAAACGTATGATCGATTGCGGACCTGCTGGCAAGATATGTATGCACTTGATAATGAAACTTTAAAACATTATCTTGAGACGGATGTCTCTCAATATGCACAAATTGAAACATATTTATCTGAGTTTAACATGATTGGTCTCCAAGAAGTGTCACAGTTATCATCTGAAAAAGAAAAGATTGAACAACAAATGAAGCATGTTCAAACGCAAATCGATCAAGAAACTATGAGACAACAACTTTGTAGCGAATTAAAAGAAGTTGAGCATCAAAGATTGTCTTTAAAAGAACAAAGTGATGAAATCATGCAACTCGAACAGAAATTACATATATTAAAAGAAAGCCAATTGGCTATACATGCATTAACTGAACTAGAGCAGTTGCAACAAGATATGAATGATAATAAAGAGAAGCTTGCTGTCTTAGATAATCAAATGAAAGCGTACCAACAAGAGTTGAACACTTTTCATCAAAAAAGTGATCAACTTGCAACCAAACAAACAGATATGGATACTAAACTAGAAATACTAAAGACAACACATCATTATATTCAACATGAAAAAGACATTATTCAAGCATTTGAAGATGAAACGGCATTATTACAACAAAATGAAAACTTAAATCATACATTAGAAAAAGTGCGAGCACAACTCGAACAGATTAAAGCAGAATTAGACACTTTAGCTACAGATTTTTCAAAACTCGATGAATATAAAGAAACTCAGTTTTCGTTAAGAAGACAGTTAGATAAGATTGACGGTATTGAACAGCAATATAAACGTAAGTGTGAGCTTGATAAACAACGCCATGAATTAACAGCATCTTTGACAGCATCAGAGCAACATATTGAACAGTTAGCTTCACAAAAGCATGAGATTACTGAAAGCGCTCAATCAATGGCATCACATGATGACATGATTCAAACATTACGCGCTACGTTATCTATATCGGAGCCGTGCCCTGTATGTGGCCAAATTGTCCATGATACAAATGCCGGTGAAGACATGGAGCTAGTAAAAAAACAGTTAGAAGAAAACGAACAAATAGAGGCAAAGGTTCGTCAAATTGCAACATCTATGATTGAACAACAAACAACGCTAAAACATATTGATATTCAATTGAAGGAATTAGAGTCTATTGAGGATCCGGAACATCAAAAGCAAGCGTGTCTCAAACAAAAAGTGCACAATGCGTCACTTATCAAAGAGTTAACGGCAAAACAAAAACAAGTTGAAAACTTAAACGACAAGAAACAACGTTTAGAAGAAAATGCTCAACAATTAAAAAGTGATATCACTAAGAATAATTACGCGCATGACCATGCTAAACAAAAAGTAATGCAATTTAAGCAAACGACACAATTCGATGATTTTTATACCTTTAAAACAGCTTATGAAAAACTTGAAAAAGAAGTAAATGCGTTTCAAAAGGAACGTGATGAACTTAAAACGAACATTCAAACAGTAAATGAACAATTAATGATTATTAAAAATGATATAAAACATCAAGATGCACAACATCAATCTAATCAAAAACGGTATGCTAAGGTGGATGCTACTGTGCAAGAAGAAATGCGTAAATTAAACGTAGACTCGTTAGCACAATTACGTCAATTAACAACTGAAGCTGAGCATATAGAAGCATATCAAACACGTATTGAGACATTTCACAAAGATATGCAAAAATGGACGACACAAAGAGATACGCTGTCACAAAAATTAAAAGGCTTGCCTGAAAATAATCTTCAAGCACTTCAACTCGAAAGCGAGCATATACAAAATGCCTTGAATACTGTCACTAAGCAATACAATGAAACTGCATTTCAAGTTCAAGAAAATAAGAAGAAAATTCAAAAAATAGAAGAAATCATTCAATATATTCAGCAATCCTTAACACAACATCGCGCAATTTTTAATTTATCTGAAGTGATTTCTGGAAAAAACAATCTCAAGTTAACGTTAGAAAATTATGTTTTAATCTATTATTTGGAACATATTTTAGATGCTGCAAATAAACGACTTCGCCATATGACGGGACAACGTTATGAATTGGTACGTAAAATTGATAAGGGTCGTGGATACAGTGGTTTAGAAATTGAAGTGTTTGACTATTATTCTAATCAAGCGCGTCATATAACCTCGCTTTCAGGTGGTGAGACGTTTCAAGCATCTCTTGCTTTAGCATTAGGTTTAAGTGAAATTGTTCAAAATGAACAAGGGGGCATTTCGCTAGATGCGATGTTTATCGATGAAGGGTTTGGAACGTTAGACCAAGAAACGCTAGAGACGGCGCTAGACACTTTAATCCAATTACAGGCGACAGGGCGTCTCGTTGGCATTATTTCCCATGTCACAGAACTCAAAAATAGAATTCCAACTATATTAGAAGTCAATGCGAAAAATTATCAAAGTTCTACATCTTTAACTTTCAATGAATAACGGTACTATTAATTAAATAGAAAAAGCGGCGTTAAATTTTTGATTTAAGCGCCGCTTTTTCATGTTTCATATGATTAAGCTTTTTTATTTTGTTCGCGTAATAAATCGCGGATTTCAGTAAGTAATACTGTACTTTCTTCAATTTCTTCTTCGACTTCTTTAGGTTTAACAAGTGTATTTGCGATTTTGATAAAGATAAATAACGCAAAAGCAATGATAATAAAGTCAATAATTGATTGAATGAAGATACCATATTTTATACCGTAAATTGTCCAATTTTTAGCAAAATCAATTTCACCAAATAAAAGACCAATGAGCGGCATAATGACATTCTCAACAAGAGATGTCACGATCTTATTGAATGCAGCACCCATCACTACGGCTACGGCTAATTCAAGTACGTTACCTTTTAATGCAAATTCTTTAAATTCCTTTAACATGATGTTCTCCCCCTGAATGTGATTTCAAACACTTTAAGAATTATACATCATAGACATAATATTGCAAGACGCAATTTTGCTATATAAACTTATTTTTATATGCCACGTTGAATATGTTATTCTGTTTTGTTATTGTATATATGACGATTGCATTTTAAAGCTTATTTAAAACGTTTAATCAAAAAATGCACATATCTTTGAAAATTTAATATGGAGAAAGGGAGTAGGTATTGATATGAATACTTCAAATCCAAATGAAAATGGTAAGAAGTTTTCACCAGTATTTATCTTTAGTTCAATTATCATCTTTGCGATTGTTTTAATTGGGGTATTTATACCGAAACAATTCGGTGGATTTACATCTATGATTACAGCTTGGATTACGAATACATTAGGTTGGTATTATCTGATCTTAACAACAGTGATTGTGTTCTTTTGTATCTTTTTAATTTTTAGTCCGATTGGTAAATTGAAGCTTGGTAGACCAAATGATAAACCTGAATTTAATACAGTGTCATGGTTTGCGATGCTATTTAGTGCAGGTATGGGGATTGGTCTTGTGTTTTATGGTGCTGCAGAACCTTTAGCGCATTTTGCTTTACCACCGAATGCAGATCCGAAATCTACTCAAGCTTTTACTGAGTCATTACGTTCTACATTCTTCCACTGGGGCTTCCATGCATGGGCAGTCTATGGTGTTGTTGCACTTGCGCTTGCTTATGCACAATTTAGAAAAGGCGAGCCTGGTTTATTATCGAAAACATTACGACCGATCTTAGGCGACCGAGTGGATGGTCCAATAGGAACGTTCATTGATGTTTTAGCAGTTTTTGCCACAGTGGTCGGTGTCGCTGTATCCCTAGGTATGGGTGCGCTTCAAATCGCTGGTGGTTTACATTACTTGTTTGGTGTTCCAAATAATATTGTGACACAATCGATTATTATTGTAGTTGTTACAATCTTATTCATTATGAGCGCTTGGTCAGGACTCAGTAAGGGGATTCAATATTTAAGTAATTTAAATATCGGCTTAGGTACAGTTTTATTATTAGCTGCGTTATTTATTGGGCCGACAATTTTAATCTTAAATATGTTGACAAGTTCTACAGGTAGTTTATTAAATTCATTTTTATTTAACAGCTTTGATGCAGCTGCCACAAATCCTCAAAAACGTGAATGGATGGCAAGTTGGACGCTTTACTATTGGGGCTGGTGGTTAAGCTGGAGTCCATTCGTTGGTGTATTTATTGCACGTGTATCTAAAGGACGTTCGATTCGAGAATTTATTTCAGGGGTTTTACTTGTCCCAGTAATCGTAAGTTTTATTTGGTTCAGTGTATTTGGTGTTCTTGGTATCGAAACAGCTAAAAAACATAAAGAAATTTATGATATGTCTGTTGAAACACAATTATTTGGTGTTTTCCATCATTTACCAATGGGTATGGTGTTATCAATTATTGCACTTTTACTCATCGCATCATTCTTTATTACATCAGCGGATTCAGCAACATTCGTCCTTGGTATGCAAACAACATTTGGTTCACAAAACCCAAGTTCATTTGTCAAAGTAACATGGGGTGTTGCACAATCTCTTATCGCTTTCGTGCTTTTATTATCTGGTGGTGGAGATGGCGAAGCCGGGTTAACCGCACTTCAGAATGCAGCGATTATTAGTGCCTTGCCGTTCTCATTTGTTGTCATACTGATGATGGTCAGTTTCTATAAAGATGCCAATAAAGAACGTAAATTCCTCGGTTTAACATTAACGCCGAACAAACATCGTTTAAAAGAATATGTTGAAAATTCTAGAAACGATTATGAAGAAGAATTAATTTCTAAGCGTAAAGCGATACGTGATTCGGAAAGATAATAGAAAACGGTCTTATTGCTTAATGATGAGGTGATACCTTGTCATTAAGCTTTTTTATTTATACAGACTCAGGAAGTTGAAATCATTCAACTATCGTAGGAGTCAAAAATTCATTTTATCAAGGATTCTAATCAACGCGCTTAATACTTATAGAGCGCGCATTTGAAAAATAGCATAATATATACTTATTACACTATCTTAGATTGATAACTTTTATTTATAGTTACTGATTAGAAAGTCAAAACACTGAAATAAAGCTTTTCACGCGTATAGAGTTGTTTTCATAGAAGGATAATTATACAATTATATTAACGGCATATAAAAATATCAGGGGGGATATTCTATGGCTTCAAATTTAAAAGAGCAAGCTAAAAAGTCGTTTCAAGTGAATGGTAAAACACTAACTTACTACGACCTTAAATCACTCGAAGCACAAGGTTTAACAGAAATTAGTCGTTTACCATACTCAATTCGTGTACTTTTAGAATCTGTTTTACGTCAAGAAGATGGTTTTGTGATCACAGATGATCACATTAAGGCGTTATCAACATTTGGTAAAGAAAACGTAAAAGGTGAAGTACCTTTTAAACCATCACGTGTTATTTTACAAGACTTTACAGGTGTACCTGCAGTAGTAGATTTAGCATCATTACGTAAGGCAATGGATGATGTCGGCGGTGATTTATCTAAAATCAATCCTGAAGTACCTGTGGACTTAGTTATTGACCACTCGGTTCAAGTTGACAGCTACGCATCTCCAGACGCTCTTGAACGCAACATGAAATTAGAATTTGAACGCAACTATGAACGTTATCAATTTTTAAACTGGGCTACAAAAGCTTTTGAAAATTATAATGCAGTACCACCTGCAACGGGTATTGTTCACCAAGTGAACCTTGAATACTTAGCGAATGTTGTTCATGTTCGTGAAAACGATGGTGAACAAGTTGCTTTCCCAGATACATTAGTAGGTACCGATTCACATACTACGATGATCAATGGTCTAGGTGTATTAGGTTGGGGTGTTGGTGGTATTGAAGCTGAAGCAGGTATGCTGGGTCAACCATCCTACTTCCCAATTCCAGAAGTAATTGGTGTACGTTTAACTAAAGAACTTCCTCAAGGTGCAACTGCCACAGACCTCGCTTTACGTGTTACAGAATTACTACGTAAAAAAGGCGTAGTTGGAAAATTTGTTGAGTTCTTCGGTCCTGGTGTTGAAAAATTACCATTAGCTGACCGTGCAACAATTGCCAACATGGCACCTGAATATGGTGCAACATGTGGTTTCTTCCCAGTAGATGATGAAACACTCAAATATCTACGTTTAACAGGTCGTTCTGATGAGCAAATTGAAACAGTGGATAAATATTTAAAAGAAAACCATATGTTCTTTGATGCCTCTGCAGAACCGAACTACACAGATGTTGTTGATTTAGATTTATCTACTGTAGAAGCTTCATTATCAGGCCCTAAACGTCCTCAAGATTTAATTTTCTTAAGTGATATGAAAAAAGCATTCCAAAAATCTGTTACTGCACCTGCAGGTAACCAAGGTCACGGTTTAGATAAAAGTGAATTCGATAAAAAAGCGACGATTGAATTTAAAGATGGCCGTTCAACTGAAATGAAAACGGGAGACATTGCGATTGCGGCAATTACATCTTGTACAAACACTTCTAATCCATATGTAATGTTAGGTGCTGGGCTTTTAGCGAAAAAAGCTGTTGAAAAAGGTTTGAAAGTGCCAGATTATGTTAAAACATCACTTGCACCTGGTTCAAAAGTTGTAACAGGTTATTTGCGTGATGCCGGCTTACAAGACTATTTAGATCAATTAGGGTTTAACTTAGTTGGTTATGGTTGTACAACTTGTATCGGTAACTCTGGTCCGTTACTCGAAGAAATTGAACGTGCGGTGGCTAAAGAAGACTTATTAGTAACATCAGTCCTTTCTGGTAACCGTAACTTTGAAGGTCGTATCCATCCTTTAGTGAAAGCAAACTATTTAGCATCACCGCCACTCGTTGTCGCTTATGCTTTAGCGGGTACAGTTGATGTAGACTTACAAAATGAACCACTTGGCCAAGATGCGCAAGGTAATGACGTTTACTTAAAAGATATTTGGCCATCGATTCAAGAAGTTTCAGATACTGTAGATAGTGTCGTGACTCCAGAACTCTTTAAAGAAGAATATAAAAATGTATATGAAAATAACGAATTATGGAATGAAATCGATACTACAAATCAACCATTGTATGATTTTGATCCGTCATCAACATATATTCAAAATCCTACATTCTTCCAAGGCTTATCTAAAGAGCCTGGTCACATTCAACCATTAAGTGATTTACGTGTGATGGGTAAATTTGGTGATTCTGTTACGACAGACCATATTTCTCCAGCTGGTGCGATTGGTAAAGATACGCCAGCAGGTAAGTACTTAACTGACAATGGTGTTTCACCTCGTGACTTTAACTCATATGGTTCACGTCGTGGAAATCATGAAGTGATGGTACGTGGTACGTTTGCGAATATTCGTATTAAGAACCAATTAGCGCCAGGTACTGAGGGTGGTTATACGACATATTGGCCAACGAAAGAAGTGATGTCCATTTATGATGCAGCGATGAAATACAAAGAAGACGGTACAGGTCTTGTTGTATTAGCTGGTAATGACTATGGTATGGGTTCTTCTCGTGACTGGGCTGCGAAAGGTACGAACCTTTTAGGTGTGAAAACAGTCATTGCACAAAGTTATGAACGTATTCACCGCTCTAACTTAGTCATGATGGGTGTATTACCTTTACAATTTAAACCAGGTGAGTCAGCTGATAGCCTTGGTTTAGATGGTACAGAACACATTTCTGTAGACATTACAGAAGCCGTTCAGCCAGGACAAGATGTGACAGTTACTGCGAAAAAAGAAGACGGTCAAACGATTGAATTTAAAGCAGTGGCTCGTTTCGACTCTAAAGTTGAAATTGAATACTATCGTCACGGTGGTATTTTACAATTGGTATTACGTAAAAAATTAGCATAAAACATGCTTTTATCATCATAATAAAACGGGATGGAACGTAGTAGTTCTATCCCGTTTAATCTGTATGAAGTTTATTATCGTTATTTAAATACGATGTATGATACACTAAACAGTGACGAATGATAGAAAGAGGGACGGCGTATGTTATATGCTTTAACTGAGATAGAATCTAGATATCAAGAAACAGATCAAATGGGTGTGATTTACCATGGGAATTACGCAACATGGTTTGAAGTAGCGCGTACTGATTACATTCGTAAACTCGGTTTAGATTACAGTGAAATGGAACATGAAGGTGTCGTATCACCAGTGACTGAATTAAACATCACCTATAAAAAAAGCGTCACATATCCAGAAAAAGTGATTATCAAAACATGGGTTTCAAAATTTTCTAAATTACGCTCAAGATATCAATATGAGATATACAACGAAAAAGGTGACATTGTGACTACTGGTTACACAGATAATGTGATTATTACTAAAGATGAACGTAGACCGATACGTCTTGATAAACGTTTTCCGAATTGGTTTGAGGTTTATAGTAAAGTTGATGAACAAAATCAAGCAGGCGTTGAAAAAGAGCTTACGTTAAATTAATTCTATCAGTAATATTAAATCGCATAGAGATGCTGTTGCCATATTAAATAGCCTTCATCGCTCATATATGGGTGAAGATGAAGGCTATTTTCATAGTTTTTAAAGGCTAAGTATGTAAGCTGACAAAAGAAAAGGGAGACGCTTAGTAACGGTATTAACTTTTCCTCTTAATATTATGTCAGTTTAAACAAATTATCATGACCGTTTGTTTTAAGTGTAGACATTTTAATGGCATATAAAAAAGGTTGAGCATACTATATCTCAACCTTTTAATTTTATAAGGAACTTTATCTCGTCATCTTACGTTCCATGTATGTTATTGTAATCTCTTTTTATTTTGATTCAGCTTCATATGTGATTTCGTCATTTTTGACGTCGATTTTGAGGTGATCGTCTTCAAAATACCATACGTCTCTTTCAGCAACAACGACATATAAGCCATCTAGTGTTTGTTCGTATCCAATTTCGTCAATATCTTTTACATTTTCAATATTAAACGCAGGACTAAATCCTTGTTTTAATTGAAATTCGCCACCATAGCGAACAAAAAAGTGAAGTGCTTTGCCTTCTTGAGGTAATTCTAATTCTTTCTTAAACCATTCAATTGCTTCAGCTGTAAATTCTAATTGCATCTTTAAAACTCCTCTCATAAATAAGGCTAGGTATAAGCTTATTTTATCTTGAAACCTAAAAGAAATAAATAGAAAAAGGTTACATCCATTTAATTTTAGGCTCTGTGCCTTTAATGATACGTTTGATATTACTAATATGTCGTATCACGAGTAGAGAGGCTACTACGAAACTAATCAGTAGTAGTATTTTGTCATTAACTATAAACGAGCCTATGACACAGCAAATGCCGGCTATGATACTTGATAATGATACATATTTTGTTAAATAAAGAATTGCAAAAAAGATTGCGATTAAAATTAAGCATAAAATGGGGTTTACACCGAGTAACACTCCGGCACTTGTAGCAACCGCCTTACCACCACGGAATTTTAAATATACTGGAAATACATGACCTAAAATTGCAAATATACCAATTAAAATACCATGAATATCTACATGAAATAATGCAGGTAAAAACACTACAATAAATCCTTTGAAAATATCAAAAAAAGTAACAGCGAACCCAGCAGGTTTACCTAACACTCTAAAACTGTTTGTTGCACCTGTGTTTCCGCTACCATATTGACGAATATCCTTTTTAAAGAAAATTTTACCAATTATATAACCACTCGGAATTGCCCCAATAAGGTAACTCAAAACGATTACTAGGAAAATTGACATGTACATTCACATCCTTTTAGTACCTACTACCATTTTACCACAATTTTTGAACGCGTCATGTTTTTTTGTGTTACTAAAAAAGTAATTTCCCATTATTCAGGGGTGAAATTAACGAGCAATACCAATTGTGACTTGCATTTTAATGTGATTTATATAAGAATAACTATTGTATAGTTTGATGAACGAACGTATGTTTGTAGGAGGGGAATTGAGTGTCAGCAAAAACGAATCATAACTATTCTGATGATGCAATACAAGTACTCGAGGGTCTTGAGGCTGTTCGTAAAAGACCAGGTATGTACATTGGTTCGACAGATAAGCGTGGACTCCATCACTTGGTTTATGAAGTTGTGGACAATTCTGTCGACGAGATTTTAAATGGATATGGTGATGAGATTAATGTCACAATCAATCCAGACGAAAGTATTACAATTTCCGATAATGGTCGTGGTATGCCAACAGGAATGCATCAATCAGGGAAACCTACTGTTGAAGTTATTTTTACTGTACTTCACGCGGGTGGTAAATTTGGTCAAGGTGGTTATAAAACATCTGGCGGTCTCCACGGAGTAGGTGCATCTGTCGTCAATGCGTTAAGTGAATGGCTTACAGTTCAGATTCACCGTGACGGAAAAATTGTTGAACAACAGTTTAAACATGGTGGCGTTCCACAAACAAAACTGATATCTAAAGGTAAAACGAGACGTACAGGAACGACCGTAACATTTAAACCAGATCCCGAAATATTTAAAAATGCGACCTCTTTTAACTTTGATACGTTAAGTGAACGATTACAAGAATCTGCTTTTTTACTTCAAGGATTAAAAATTACTTTAGAAGATCGTCGCGCAGATAAAGCACGTACTGAAGTGTATCATTATGAAGAAGGAATTAAAGAATTTGTAAAATATGTCAATGAGGGTAAAGAAACGCTTCATGACGTTGCTTTATTCCAAGGTCAGTCCAATGAGATTGAGGTTGATGTATCGTTTCAATATAACGATCAGTATTCCGAGAGTATTATGAGTTTTGTTAATAATGTCCGTACGAAGGATGGCGGCACACATGAAGTCGGTTTTAAAACAGCGATGACACGTGTCTTTAATGATTATGCCCGCCGTATCGGCGACTTAAAAGCAAAAGATAAAAACCTTGAAGGTAATGATATACGTGAAGGACTCACTGCTATTATATCAGTACGAATTCCAGAACACTTACTCCAATTTGAAGGCCAAACAAAATCAAAACTTGGAACACCTGAAGCGAGAAGTGCTGTAGATGCTGTTGTAGCTGAAAAATTACCGTATTATTTAGAGGAAAAAGGTCAACTTTCTAAAGCGTTAGTAAAAAAAGCAATTAAAGCCCAACAAGCGAGAGAAGCAGCGAGAAAAGCGCGAGAAGATGCGCGTTCAGGTAAGAAAAATAAACGTAAAGATACGTTGCTATCTGGTAAACTGACACCAGCGCAAAGTAAAAACACGGATAAAAATGAACTCTATCTTGTCGAAGGTGATTCGGCGGGTGGATCTGCAAAACTTGGACGTGACCGCAAGTTCCAGGCCATTTTGCCATTACGTGGTAAAGTTATCAATACTGAAAAAGCAAAACTGGAAGATATATTTAAAAATGAAGAAATCAATACAATCATTCATACGATTGGTGCAGGTGTAGGAAATGACTTTAATATTGAAGATAGTAACTATAACCGTGTCATAATTATGACCGATGCGGATACAGATGGTGCACACATTCAAGTATTATTGCTTACATTTTTCTTTAAATATATGCGTCCTCTTGTAGCTGCTGGTCGCGTGTTTATCGCATTACCACCGCTTTATAAATTAGAAAAAGGTAAAAACAAAAATAAAAAAGTAGCCTATGCTTGGACAGATGAAGAGTTAGAATCATTACAAAAAGAATTTGGAAAAGGATTCATTTTACAACGGTACAAAGGTCTCGGTGAAATGAATCCTGATCAACTTTGGGAAACAACGATGAATCCCGAAACGCGAACATTGATTCGTGTTCAAATTGAAGATGAAGTACGTTCATCTAAGCGTGTGTCTACGCTCATGGGAGATAAAGTTGCACCACGAAGAGAATGGATTGAACGTCATGTACAATTTGGTATGCAAGAAGACCAAAGTATTTTAGAAAATGATGAAGTTCAAATTTTAAATGATGAATCGGAAGAGGAGAATGCATAATGGCTGAAATCATCCAAAGTTTACCATTAGAAGATGTCATTGGTGACCGTTTTGGGCGTTACAGTAAATATATCATTCAAGAACGTGCATTACCTGATGTACGCGACGGGTTAAAGCCTGTACAACGTCGTATTTTATATGCAATGTATTCAAGTGGAAATACGTACGATAAAAATTTCCGTAAAAGTGCGAAAACCGTCGGGGATGTTATTGGACAATTCCACCCACATGGCGATTCGTCGGTCTACGATGCAATGGTGCGTCTCAGTCAAGATTGGAAATTACGTCATGTGTTAGTTGAAATGCATGGTAATAACGGAAGTATTGACAATGATCCTCCAGCTGCAATGCGTTATACAGAGGCAAAATTAAGCTTACTGTCAGCGCAATTATTACGTGACATTCATAAAGAAACAGTCGACTTTGTACCGAACTATGATGATACTGAAATGGAACCTATGGTGTTGCCAGCACGTTTTCCAAATTTACTTGTAAATGGTTCTACAGGGATTTCTGCTGGTTATGCGACAGATATTCCGCCACACAACTTATCAGAAGTAATCACAGCGACGTTAAAATATATAGATAATCCTGACATCACGGTGAATCAACTTATGAAATCCATCAAAGGCCCAGATTTTCCAACGGGTGGTATTATTCAAGGTATTGATGGTATTAAAAAGGCCTACGAAACGGGTAAAGGCAAAATTATCGTTCGCTCTAAAACAGAGATTGAAACGTTGCGAAATGGCCGTTCACAAATCGTTGTGACAGAAATTCCATATGAAGTGAACAAAAGTAGTCTTGTGAAAAAAATTGATGAGTTACGTGCTGATAAAAAAGTAGATGGTATCGTTGAAGTACGTGATGAAACAGATAGAAGCGGTTTACGTGTTGCAGTGGAGTTGAAAAAAGACGTTAATGCAACAGCAATTTTAAATTATTTATTTAAAAATACCGATTTACAAGTAGCCTATAATTTCAATATGGTAGCAATCAGTGAAGGTCGACCTAAGTTAATGGGCATTAAACCGATGATTGACAGTTACTTAAATCATCAAATCGAAGTTGTCACACGTCGTACTCAATATGATTTAAGTCATGCTGAAGCGCGTATGCATATTGTTGAAGGTTTGATCAAAGCTTTATCTATTCTAGATGAAGTCATCGCAATTATTCGAAACTCTAAAAATAAAAGTGATGCAAAAAATAATCTTGTTGCTGAATTTGATTTTACACAAGAACAAGCTGAAGCGATTGTTATGTTACAGTTGTACCGCTTAACAAATACAGATATCGTTGCATTGCAAGATGAACATAAAGAACTAGAAGCTCTAATCGCTAAATTGAAACATATTCTGGATGACCACGGTGCGTTACTTGATGTGATTAAATCAGAATTGAATGAAATTAAAGCACAATTTAAATCACCACGTTTATCCGTGATTGAAGCTGAAATTGCTGAAATTAAAATTGATAAAGAAGTCATTGTACCAAGTGAGACGGTAGTGATGAGTTTAACTCAAGAAGGTTATATTAAACGCACTTCTTTACGTAGCTTTAATGCAAGTGGTAAAGACGAAATTGGTATTAAAGATAAGGACAGCGTGTTAACGATTCAAGAAGTCAATACACAAGATACAGCGCTTGTATTTACGTCAAAAGGACGCTACTTACTGATTGCTGTGCATAAATTGCCGGATATAAAATGGAAAGATTTAGGTCAACATGTATCTCAAATTGTACCTATTGATGAAGACGAAAAGATAATACAAGCGTATGTCGTTTCTAAATTTACTGATGATGAAGCGATTATTACCGCAACGCGTAACGGTATGATTAAGAAAAGTTTACTGTCAGGTTTCAAATCTTCGCGCTCAACGAAACCACTTGTTGCTGCAAAAGTAAAAGCAGGTGATGACGTTGTGGCTGTGATGAAAGTGCCATCCAAGAATGACCTACAGTTGATTACATTATTCACACACAAAGGGATGTCGCTTACTTATCCATTGTCTGAACTTCCTGATACAGGATTACGTGCTGCAGGTGTGAAAGCCATCAACCTTAAAGATGAAGATTACGTAGTACTGGCGGACACAATTGATAGTGAAGATTCCATTTTAATTGCCACTCAACGAGGCGCTTTAAAACGAATTAAAGCATCACTTTTACAATCGGCTAAACGTGCGCAACGGGGTATCACAGTATTAAAAGAATTGAAGAAAAATCCACATCGTGTTGTAGATGCCAAAGTATGTCGACCTGAGCATGAGCGCTTTACTTTGCATTCAGATCGTCATCAATTTGAAGGCAACATTAACGATATCCACTTATCTGAACAATATACGAATGGTAGTTTTGTAGTTGATGTGACACAGTTTGGTGACATCAAGCATCTTGAAATACAGTAGCTTTTAAAAAATTTATAGTCACTTGTCTTATTCAATGGTAGAATGAACCTAGTTGTTTTTAAAATTGAGTATATTTGAAAATTTGATAAGTAAAGAGGGATTAAAGTGAAAGATTTTGATAGTTTAATTCCGGGTTGGTTCAAAACATTAATAACTGAAGGTACAGACTTAATTTGGTCCCAATATTTAATTGGATTACTACTTACTGCTGGACTCTTTTTCTCAATCAGTTCAAAGTTCGTTCAAATTAGGTGGATACCTGAGATGTTCAGAGCCTTAACGGAAAAGCCAGAAACACTTGATTCTGGTGAAAAGGGGATTTCGCCATTCCAAGCGTTCGCAATAAGTGCAGGTTCTCGTGTAGGGACGGGAAATATTGCAGGGGTTGCGACAGCAATTGTATTAGGTGGTCCTGGTGCAGTATTTTGGATGTGGATTATTGCAATTATTGGTGCAGCGAGTGCCTTTGTTGAGGCGACTTTAGCTCAAGTATACAAAGTTCCAGATAAAGAAGGCGGCTTCCGAGGTGGTCCCGCATATTATATTACTAAAGGATTAAATCAAAAATGGTTAGGTATTGTATTTGCCATTTTAATTACAATTACCTTTGCCTTCGTTTTTAATACTGTACAATCGAATACTATTGCAGAGTCATTGCAAACACAATATAACATTGATCCTGTTTATACAGGGATTGTTTTAGCTCTGCTTACGGCTGTCATTATATTCGGTGGTGTAAGAAGTATTGCGACATTGTCGTCATATATCGTTCCGATTATGGCAATTGTGTATATCGTAATGGTATTGTTTATTTTAGTCACACATATTGATCAAATTGTACCGATGATTTTAACGATTATTAAAAGTGCATTTGGTATAGATCAAGCTGCAGGTGGGGCTTTAGGCTTTGCTGTTTTACAAGGTGTTAAACGTGGTCTATTCTCCAACGAAGCTGGTATGGGTTCTGCCCCTAACGCAGCAGCAACAGCAGCAGTTACACACCCTGTGAAACAAGGTTTAATTCAATCTTTAGGTGTATTTTTTGATACCTTACTTGTTTGTACTGCGACAGCAATTATGATTTTATTATATTCTGGTTTAGAATTTGGTGAAGGTGCTGCGCAAGGTGTTAAAGTGACGCAATCAGCACTTAATGAACATTTAGGAAGTGCTGGCGGTATCTTCTTATCAATCGCGATTACACTGTTTGCATTTTCATCTGTAGTAGGGAACTACTACTACGGTCAATCTAACATAGAGTTCTTATCTCAAAATAAAATTGTATTATTTATTTTCCGCTGTTTCGTTGTAGTATTAGTTTTTGTTGGTGCCGTTGTAAAAACACAAACAGTATGGAACACAGCAGATTTATTTATGGGCTTAATGGCCATTGTTAACTTGGTGGCAATTATCGGTTTATCTAATGTTGCATTTGCTGTCGCCAAGGATTACCAACGACAACGTAAAGAAGGTAAACGACCTATCTTCAGACCAGAAGAATTAGAAATTAATTTATTCGGTATTGAATGTTGGGGCGATGCACAAAAGCGTTTGAAACAATACGATAAATTTTAAGTCGACAGTTTCATCTATCATTAACATATCTTTAGCTTTCAAAGTTCATTTATTCATGAATTTTGAAAGCTTTTTTTACAAACGCACATTGGTGTCTATGATATAAAAAATGTCGCTTTATTTATTTTATCTTTCAATATATAATCATTATGAAGTGGTAGAGGAGATTAAAATTATGCCGTCATATTTAATAAAAAAAGTCCTCAACAATAACGTACTCATTTGTGAATATCATAATGAAGAAGTGATTATTATTGGAAAAGGGCTCGGCTTTAATCAAAAAGCGGGCAAACACATCCAACCAGATAAAGTTATTGAAAAGGTCTTTACATTACAAAATAAAGAAGAACAAGATCATTATAAAATGGTAATCGCGCATACTGATGAAGAAGTTCTAAAAGTAGTGATAGAGTCTGTGCAACTCATCATGTCACATTTTGATTTAAGTCAAAATGAGTCATTTATTGTATCTATTACCGATCATATTGTCTTTGCGTTAAAGCGTTATCAGCAACAACAATATATACAAAATCCATTTCTCAGTGAAACAAAATATAGCTACCCTGAAGCTTATACAATAGCTAAACGTGTTGTCGCTCGAATCAACTTGCAATTAAATGTCAATTTTCCTGAAGATGAAGTTGGTTTTATTGCGTTACACATTGCTTCTCAAACGAATCAAATTAATATAGAGGAAACAGAACAAGTACCGAAATTGATTAATACAGCGGTACGCATGATTGAACATGATTTACAAATTAAAATACCAATACAATCCATTCAATACCAACGCTTTGTGAGACATATTCATTTCTTACTTCAGCGTGTGCGCAAAGGAGAACGTGCACAAGTACAATTAGATTTTGAAACGCTATTGAAATCACAATATCCTTTATGCTACAATATAGCTGTTAAAATAGTAAAAATGATTCAAACACAAAGCAGTCTGGAAGTGTATCAAGCTGAAATTGCATATTTAACAATGCATATTCAACAACTTTCAACGACGACGCAATCGAATACGTAACGTGTTACTAAGTGAGATTAGGCATGAGTTAAAACCTATGGATATGCTATCCATGGCTTTTTACTCATGCTTTTTTGTGTGAGATTCATAAAAATTGGAGGTATTACAGTGGGAAAGAAACTATTTGGACAGTTGCAACGTATTGGTAAAGCCTTAATGTTACCTGTTGCGATTCTACCAGCTGCTGGTTTACTTTTAGCATTTGGTGTAGCTTTACAAGGGGAAGCACTACAACATTATGTGCCATTCATCCAAAACCAAGGCATTCAAAATGTCGCTGAAATGATGACAGGTGCAGGTAGTGTCATTTTTGATAACCTACCGATTATTTTTGCAATGGGGGTTGCGATCGGACTTGCCGGTGGTGACGGTGTTGCGGCAATTGCTGCTTTTGTAGGTTTTGTCATTTTAAATAAAACAATGGGTGCCTTTTTACACGTGACACCTGAAATGGCAGGCGAAGCTAACAAAGGTTTTGCAAGTGTTTTAGGGATTCCAACGCTTCAAACAGGTGTGTTTGGCGGGATTATCATTGGTGCATTAGCAGCATGGTGTTATAACAAATTTTATAACATTTCATTACCTACTTATTTAGGGTTCTTTGCAGGTAAACGATTTGTGCCAATTATGATGGCGACGTTATCATTTATTCTTGCATTCCCAATGGCGTTAATTTGGCCAACGATTCAAGACGGTTTAAATGCGTTCAGTAGCGGTTTATTAGATTCTAATACTGGACTTGCAGTATTCTTCTTTGGTTTTATTAAACGATTATTAATTCCATTTGGTTTGCACCATATTTTCCATGCGCCGTTCTGGTTTGAATTTGGTTCATATACTAATGGGGCAGGAGAAATTTTTAAAGGTGACCAACGTATTTTCTTAGAGCAAATTCGTGAAGGTGCACATTTAACAGCTGGTAAATTCATGCAAGGCGAATTCCCAGTGATGATGTTTGGTTTACCAGCGGCTGCCTTAGCAATTTATCATACCGCTAAACCAGAAAACAAAAAAGTGGTTGCTGGTTTAATGGCATCAGCAGCATTAACATCATTTTTAACAGGTATTACAGAACCATTAGAATTTTCATTCTTATTCGTAGCACCATTATTATTCTTTATCCATGCAGTACTTGATGGTTTATCATTCTTAATTTTATACTTACTCGATGTTCATTTAGGTTACACATTCTCTGGTGGATTCATCGATTATGTATTACTTGGTGTTTTACCTAACCAAACAGCTTGGTGGCTTGTATTTCCAGTTGGTATTGTGTATGCGGTGATTTACTACACAGTTTTCCGCTTCTTAATTCAGAAATTTAACTTTAAAACGCCAGGACGTGAAGATAAGCAATCTGAATCAGCATCAGTTGAAGCGAGTGAATTACCATATGCAGTACTTGAATCTATGGGTGGTAAAGAAAATATCAAACATTTAGATGCATGTATTACGCGTTTACGTGTAGAAGTTGCGGACAAGTCAAAAGTTGACGTTGGACGTTTGAAAGATTTAGGTGCATCTGGCGTACTAGAAGTGGGCAATAATATGCAAGCGATTTTCGGTCCGAAGTCAGATCAAATCAAACATGAAATGCAACATATCATGGATGGTAAAACAGTAAAACCTGTATCATTAGATGATCATGACGATGAACCTGTTGTTATTGACGAACACAAACAATCAACTTCAGATGCAACAATCATTGCCTCACCTTTAGAGGGTAAATTTGTGCCACTTTCTGACGTACCTGATCAAGTGTTTAGCGAGAAAATGATGGGTGACGGTATTGCAATTGCACCAACGAAAGGTGAAGTTCGCGCGCCATTTAATGGTAAAGTACAAATGTTCTTCCCTACTAAACATGCGATTGGTTTAGTTTCAGATGAAGGTACAGAGCTTTTAATCCACGTTGGCTTAGATACGGTTAAACTTAACGGTGAAGGCTTTACAATGCAAGTTGAAGAGGGTCAAACAATCCAAACAGGCGATGTATTACTTACATTTGATTTAGATTACATTCGAGAAAACGCGAAGAGTGATATTACGCCGATTATTTTAACGCAAGGAAATATTAATGAAATAACTGTGTCAGAAGATCAAACTGTGAACTTTGGAGATACATTATTTAAAGCATAAACACCATTGGGGTGGTCTATGATATCATAGGCCATCCTTTTTTGTGCCATATCATCTATGTGCATGATGTATCATTAGATCAACGAATATGGTGATATGTTAGATTGATCATTGCTTTCAACGTTTATTGTCTTATGCACGTTGAAAGCTTTTTGAGGAGGAATGTTTCATGATATAGATACGGTTTGTGCACGGTGCCGGAGTGGTATATTTAAGACAACATCACTATGTGTGATGAAGGGTATAGGCTGAAGTGACGTCTGCCAGTTAAGAAGTTTTAAAATAAAGGAATCATTAAATAAAAACTTTAAAAAATAGCAAGGCGTGTCGGATAAGGGTTTATTATCATGAAATAATAGTTATAAGTCATATAAGATGTCTAAATCTAAGGTAATTTTAAAGTTCTATTTATGGTTATAAGTTTTAATTTTTTTTAAAAAACGATACACTATAATTAATTTAAGTAAAGTAGGGTGAGAGTGTTATGTCTAATCAAAGAGAAAACCAAGGTGTAGAGCGCAAAAACCTTGATTTTCGAGAAAGTCGTTTTATGAAATTTTTCGGGGGTAAAGACTTACTTTTTGCTTTAATGATATTTATCCTATTAGGAATTGTCATTTTTATATTTGATAAAGTATCGTATGTCTTCCAACCATTTATTATCGTATTTAATACCATCGCTGCGCCTATCATTATCGGATTAATTCTATTCTATTTATTTAATCCTATTATCAATTTGATGGAGCGCTATAATATTAAACGTATTTGGGCGATTACGATTTTATTTGTTGCCATCGCTGGTATTATCACAATTATTGTGAATTTATTGATTCCACTTGTCTCTATTCAATTGGAACGTCTTATCTCGAATGCGCCTGCTTATATTCATAAAGTCACAGATTTTGTGAATCGTGTCATGCATTTTCCATTTTTAGAAAAATATTCTACACAAATTGAAAGTACGTTAACGACATTGCAAGAGCGTTTACCTAAGATGTCTGATAGTATTGCGCCGAGACTACGTACGTTTGCAGAAACACTTGTAAATGCGACAGTCGTGCTTATTACGGTGCCATTTGTGTTGTTTTTCATGTTGAAAGATGGACATAAATTTAAAGGGTTTATTAATCATGTAACACCGCCTAAATTCCGTAAAGATGTACATGATTTACTAGATAAGATGAGTCATCAAGTAGGGTCTTATATTCAAGGTCAAATTATTGTATCTTTTTGTATCGGTGTACTCTTGTTTATCGGCTACTCTATCATTGGTTTAGATTATGCATTAATCCTTGCGAGTATTGCTGCAGTAACGAGTGTAGTGCCTTATTTAGGACCTACAATTGCCATTTCACCGGCAATTATCATTTCAATTATTACATCACCTTTCATGCTTATTAAATTAATCATTGTGTGGACTGCTGTGCAATTTATTGAAGGGCATTTCATTTCACCAAACGTAATGGGTAAAACTTTAAAAATTCATCCATTAACGATTATATTTGTCTTATTAAGTGCAGGTAACTTACTAGGCATTGTCGGCGTTATTTTAGGTATTCCAGCATATGCGATTTTAAAAGTATTAGTATCGCATATCTTCCTACTATTTAAGCGTCGTTATAATAAATATTACGCTGAAGATGCAGGTTTATATGAAATGCCTGATGAGGAATACGCAAGAGCGCAAAGTGAGTCATCTTCCTCTAAATAAATTTAAGCGATTTTAAAATCAAGGGGCTTGCGTAATTGTGATTTCATCATGTATTATCACAGTTTCAGTCAGTTTTTATATGTATCAAGGGTGAGGTGAGCAATCCTCGCACCTTTATGCATGAATTCAGTCAGAAAGGTAGTGCCATATGTCTTTAAATAAAAATTTAGTGAAATATTTAAAAATTGTATTTGTTTTGGTATTAATTGTCATTGTGACGTCTGTGTTGTCAAAAGAACTGTCACATATTGATTTCAAAAAAACATTTATACTATTTAATCACATTAATCGTTTTGAATTAATTGGGTTATTTTTACTAGGTGCATTTGCACTCGGACTGTTGTCATTATTTGACTGGGTGCTAGCGGCACGCTTTAAATTACCGGTTTCTAAGTTCAAAGCACTCCGCGTAGGTTATATTATCAATGCCTTTAATAATATTATTGGTTTTGGTGGCTTTATCGGCGCAGGTGTCAGATTATGGTTTTATAGTAATTATTCGAATGAACGTAAGAAACTTGTGAAATTTATTTCATATATTTTAACGTCGATGCTCACAGGATTGAGTTTTTTATCGTTACTCATCGTTACACATATTCTAGATGTCAGTTTTTTAGATAATACATCAATATGGGTTAAAATATTACTTTATGTCGTTGCATTTTTGTTACCAGTATTTATCATTGTGTCATTAATTTCTCCGATTGATCAAAAAGCACGTTGGTTAGGGTCACTTTTTACAGTGATTTCAAGTGTTGAATGGATTTGTGCGAGTCTTGTACTTTACTTATCTTTACATATTGTCGGAGCGAATCCACCGTTTCCAGTTGTATTAAGTGTATTTATTGTAGCCGCAATATCTGGTTTAGCATCATTTATCCCTGGGGGATTTGGTGCATTTGATTTGATTATTTTATTAGGTTTAAAATATATCGGCATTCCTGAAGAAAAAATTGTCTTAGCGTTACTTGTGTATCGTTTTGCATACTACTTCTTTCCTTTATTCATTGCACTTGTGATGACGGTATTCGAATTCGGCCCACATGCGAAAAACTTTATATCTGATTCGAAATTCTTTGTGCCGGCGAGAGATGTCACAGGATTTATCTTTTCGTTTCAAAAAGATTTCGTAAATATTTTTCCATCTTTAATTTTAAGTGTTTTAGTAGGTATAACGAGTTTAATGTTTTTATTAATCAACGCTTTAATTATTGTTGATGCCGCCACATCTAAACATCATATCGTGTTTCTCATTTTGTATATATTTAATGTGAGTGCCTGCTTGATTTTAATTTTAAATTTACGTGGAATTATAGAACGGAGTCAGCGTGCGACGCTCTTTATCATTGTCGCAATGTGTATTTTGATTATAACTAATTTCTATGTATACGGTATCTCAATTGAAATACTAGTTGTTACTTTAATTTTAGCACCTTTAATATTTGCGTATCGTAAGTCGAATGTTTTAAAACGTGCGATTCGTTTTAAATCAATTATTTATATTGTTTTAGTGAGTGCGATATTCTTTTACCTAAACCAAGTGCTAGTAAGACAAACGTTAGCAATTGTCGATGTGAAAATGCCAAATGTAGATTATTTTGTTTTACGTTCCACTTTTTGGCTCTCAATTATTGGAATGTCATTAATTGTTGCGATTATCATCTACATTTTTGAACGTCATTACCGTATGCCACTTGAAAATGTAGATTTAGAAATTGGTCAAAAGATAATAGATCAATATGGAGGACATAATTTAAGTCACTTACTGTTCAGTGGTGATAAAAATATGTTTGTTAATGAACAACACGATGCGTTCATTATGTATCGTTTTTACCGTAATTCATTTATTGTTTTAGGAGATCCTGTAGGGAATGAAGAAAGCTTTGCGGCGCTTCTTGAAAAATTTTATGATCATGCGACCTATTTAGGTGCTGAAGTCATTTTCTATCAAGTCTCTGAAAAGCATTTATCGTTATATCATGACTTTGGTAATCAATTCTTTAAATTAGGTGAAGAAGCATTAATTGACGCTCAAGCGTTTACTACTTCAGGTAAAAAACGTCGTGGCTTCCGTGCAACGTTAAATAAAGTTGAGACAATGGGCTATACTTTTGAAATGTTATCCTCACCTATAGATGAAGCAACATTTAAGCAACTTAAAGAAGTAAGTGACGGTTGGCTTGGTCAAGATAAAGAATTTTATTTCTCAGTTGGGAATTTTTCACGTGAGTATCTTGATGCGGCACCTATCGCTGTATTGAGAAATGAAGAAGGACGTATTGATGCATTTTGTACACTGATGCCTGTTAAAGATAATGAGATTGTCTCTGTAGACTTAATCAGATGGAATAGATCGATTGATGTCCCATTTATGGATGCATTGTATTTACACATGCTACAGTGGTCTAAAGACAACGGATATGCTTACTTTAATATGGGGATGGCTACGTTATCTAATGTCGGTCAAATGCCATATGGTCACATGCGTGAGAAGTTTGCTGGACGTTTATATGAACATTTTAATGGTTTGTATAGTTTCCAAGGATTGCGTAAATATAAAAGTAAATTTAATCCGAATTGGGAATCACGCTTTTTAGTGTATCATCGACGTCAAAATGTTTGGGAAAGCTTAATTAAAGTAACCCGTGTCATTCGTAAAAATGCATAAATTAAAAAGGATGTAGCGACGTCGCTACATCCTTTTTGGTTTTATTGATGTTTGGATTGATACTTTGCACGATCTTCTTTTTCTTGTTGATAGCGCTCAGGATGCTTTTTATAAAAATCTTGATGATAGGCTTCTGCTTCGTAAAATGTGGAAGCGGGTAAAATTTTTGTGGCGATCGCTTTATCATGATCGAAGGTATTTTTTAAAGAGGCGATGTAAGCTTCTGCTACCTCTTTTTGATCTTGATTGGTATAAAATATAGCCGTCTGATATTGAGGTCCTCTATCTTGATATTGTCCTCCAGCATCTGTAGGGTCAATAACAGAAAAGAAAATCTCTAATAATTTTTGATATGAAAAGAGGGCGACATCATATTCAATGCGTACTGTTTCATAATGTCCAGTTTCCCCTGTCTTCACATCTTCATATGTTGGGTGTGCTAAATGTCCACCCATGTATCCTGAAGTCACGTTTTCAATGCCTTCATTAGTGTCAAAAGGTTGAACCATACACCAAAAACAACCTCCAGCAAAGTAAGCAACATTGATATTCATGTGGACACCCTTTCCCCTTTTATTTTAGACCTTAGTCCGATTTTTAAAGTTTTCACTTGATTTTTAAAATAATTTTATATAACGTTAATATGTATTAATTATAGTACAGACAATCCCAATTTTGAAGGTATAAGGTTGATAAGATGAGCGAAATTAAATATGAACATAGAAATCCCAAACCGCCAAAAGGGGGCATGAAACGACGCAAAAAACGTCGTATACGAAAACTCCCATTTATTATTTTGGCTATTATTATTATCTTAATTGCAACGACTGTTTTTACGATTTCGAGTTATCGTTCTGGTCTTGAAGTTGCCAAAGATCATAAACAAGCACCTAAGTTACATAAATTTAACGGTACATCTAAAAATGATGCGAAAGCAACGGTACTTATTTTAGGTTCTGACCGTGAAGATGGTGGTGTTTCACGAACGGATTCCATTATGATTGCTCAGTATGATTTTCTTCATAAAGATATGAAAATTGTATCTGTGATGCGTGATATTTACGCAGATATACCTGGATATAATCGTTATAAAATTAACACCGCTTATTCATTAGGTGGACCTGAATTATTGCGTAAAACACTTAAAGAGAATTTAGGTATTGAACCAGAATACTATGCAACGCTTGACTTTAAAGGATTTGAAGCCATGATTGATGAATTGAGTCCTGAAGGTGTTCCGATTAATGTTGAAAAAGATATGTCAGCTAAAATTGGTGTGTCATTGAAGAAAGGACAACACCGTCTAAATGGTAAAGAATTATTAGGTTATGCCCGTTTTCGACATGATGAAGAAGGCGATTTCGGTCGTGTTCGACGTCAACAACAAGTGATGAGTGCTCTAAAACAAGAACTTGTTCAACCGTCGACGGTATTTAAATTACCGAAACTTGCAGGGATTATGCGTGGCTATGTAGCAACAGATATGCCTGACTCTGCGATTTACCAAACAGGTATTGGCTTTATCGTTCGTGGTGATAAAAATATTAAAACATTGAGCGTACCAGTAAAAGGAACTTACGAAGATGTGACTACGAATGATGGCGGTAGTGCACTAGGTATTGATAAAGAAGCGAACAAAAAACAAATTCAAGAATTTTTAAATGACTAATGTTGACAGGTGGGCATTGTGCCTGCCTGTTTTTTTATGTGAACCTAACACACTTTTAAAGTGGGACACCACGTCGATGAACATTAAAATCCCTTCAGCATTCATCCTGAAATGAACGGTGAAGGGATTTAAAATAGATATACGATACAGATTTAGCTTCTACTGATCGATTTTACGTTTACCACCAACGCCATAATGTTGTGGTTTCATTTCTTCGATGACCACAGAAATGGCATCTCGGTTGGCTTTTGTTGTTTTTTCTACTGCATCTGTTACTTCTGAAACGAGGGCTTTTAATTGTTCGTCTGAACGACCTTCTAATAGTTGTACTGTTACGATTGGCATGTAAGTCGCCTCCTTTTCTTTTATTATAGCATTTTCTTTGGAAAAGACTGGCTCTTCTTAAGATTTTTTTAAATTTTAGGGTTTGATTTGCCAAATGAATTCCTTTATAGATATGATAGAGAAAACGTTTAAATCTCGGAGGTACAATATGGGTTTTGAAAACATTTTAACATCATTAGGAATTAACGGCATGCATGTGTATATTCGATTAGATCAGAATGAATATCGTGTGTCTGATGCTATCAGTGGATGTATTCATTTTAAAGCGGGAGACAGTGCTCAAACTGTGACACATACCGAAGTTAAACTCATTGAAAAATATGAAAACAATGATGAAACAAGTGAATTTTCACAGCTAGAAAATGAATTAGCTGCTTTTACACTTGAAGACAGTTTTACTGTTGATAAAGGTCATCCTTATAAAGCGACTTTCAATTTCAAACCAGAAAACCTCAATTTTCAATCTAAAGACAGTAAAGTTTATTTAAAGGCTCATGTTTATATTGATTTAGGTATAGACGAAGAAGTTGAAGAAATCATTCCATATGTAACGCATTAATATTTTTTGTTGAGACTAAAGCGCATACGTATCACGCTTTGGTCTCTTTTTTATGTTTTTTAACAAAGAAGCAACATGTTTCATCTTGAAAACAGAACGTATGTTCGTATATAATAAAACTATCCTTCAGTATGAAAAAAATGGGGTGGTTGGATGTATGATTATAATTTGTTAGAAAACCGAGATATTTTATGTATTGATCAAAAGAGTTTTTTTGCGAGTGTCTCATGTATTGAAAAAGGTTTAAATCCTTTAGACACCAAATTAGCTGTTGTTGCGGATACAAAACGTCAGGGGTCAGTTGTATTAGCAGCAACCCCAAAATTAAAAGCATTAGGGATAAAAACAGGGTCACGTTTATTTGAAATTCCGCACAGAAACGATATCTATATTATTAATCCGAGCATGCGAAAATATTTAGAAGTATCATTAAAAATTTCTCAAATTGCATTGCGGTATGTCCCAGCTGAAGATTTACACCAATATAGTATTGATGAATTTTTTATGGATGTTACTAAAAGTTATTATCGTTTTAGTACAACGCTTAAATCATTTTGCGAACGCTTAATTAAGGAAATTTTAGATGAAACACAAATTCAATGTGCGATTGGTATTGGCCCGAATATGTTGATGAGTAAAGTGGCATTGGATAATGAAGCAAAAAATAATGAGAACTACATTGCTGAATGGCGCTATGAAGATGTTCCGAGCAAACTGTGGAAAATTGAGCCTTTACGTGACTTTTGGGGGATTAGTAAACAAACAGAAAAAAAGTTAAATCAACGTGGGATTTTTAATATTGGGCAACTTGCACAATACCCATATCAATATTTAAAGCGTGATTTTGGCATTATAGGCGTAGACTTACATCTCCATGCAAATGGTATTGATCAAAGTCATATTAGTGATACGTATCAAGTGATTAATCCGTCTATATGTAAAAGTCAGATTTTAATGCGAGATTACACTTATGAAGAAACAAAAGTCGTGATGCAAGAGTTGATTGAAGATGTGGCCAGTCGTTTAAGATCGCGTAATCAATTTGCGAAGACGATTCATTTCTCATATGGCTATAGTGAAGGGGGTGGCATATCTAAGCAATACACATTACAAGATGCGACCAATTTAGATCGTGATATCATTCAAACGGTATTTCGATTAGCAGATGAGAAGTGTGACAAAACAGAATTATATCGCACACTGAGTGTGTCCTTGACACAATTTGTATCAGATACAGATCGACAGCTCAATTTATTTATAGATGAATATCTGCGACGTAGAGATGAAAAGTTAGCCAAAACCATTGATTATTTACATCAAAAATACGGACGAGGAAGTGTATCCAAGGCAGTGTCATTTACAGATGCAGGAACAAAACATAATCGACTTGGTCTAATGGCGGGTCATAAAATGTAGTTTGAAATGGTGCACAGCAAAATGATGTCAAAGGATTGCAATTATGTAGTAACCATATTTATATTATGTAAACCTTATAAGGTAAATTTAAAAAAGAAAACCGGGCAACTAGGGGGTGTTGCTCGGTTTTTTAATTTATATACGTGTCAAATTGATGGGAGAGGGCTTGTCTTCCTGCATCGCGATCAGAGGCTGATTTAAAGCTGATGCGTAAGGCACCATAAATATCTTCACGCACTTCTAAAATACGTAAGTTACTAATTGAAATACGACGCGTGCTTAAAATATCAAGTACTTGAGAAATCGTACCGGGTTTATCCGGGATGTCGACATATAAATCAAATGTACTATTCATCGCCCCTTTGTTACGCAATGGCAATTCATCGCGGTACATTTTGGCATGATTAAAAAATGCATACAATCCATTTGCATCTTGAGATTCAAGTAACGTAATGACATCATCGAATTGTGAACGTAATTGTTTCATAACAGTTAAAATATGTTGGGTATTTTCTAAAGAAATGTCACGCCACATTTCAGGATTACTACTAGCGATACGCGTAATATCACGAAATCCACCAGCTGCTAGATCTTTAACCCACTCAGAATCACGTGCATAAAGCGCATTTAAATGAACTAAACTTGATGCAACAAAGTGGGGAACATGACTCACAATACCTGTAATCTTATCATGTTCATCTGCAGTCATAGAGATGACCTTAGCGCGCGTATATTGAAGTAGAGATTGAATTTTCTCAGAGGCGTGATTATTTTCTGGCAAGTCATGAACAAGAACGTAATAGGCATTTTCAAATAAATGTTTTTTGGCGTTTAATACACCACTTTTATGACTCCCTGCCATAGGGTGTCCACCAATAAGATGTATATCATGTTTTAATAATGAACGCTCAAACGCTTGAATTGTAGATTTTGTACTACCAGTATCGGTAACTATAAGACCTGGGCGCGTTTCGTATTGAGACATTTCTTTAAGGTAAGCCGTCGTCGTTTGAACAGGTGTAGCAAAAATAACAATATCCGCTTGTGCTAATCCATGTGCATAATTTGTAGTAATTGTATCTACAATGCCCATTGACATCGCACGTTGTAACTGATGATGATTGGCATCATAAGCTGTGATGTGAATATCTTCATAAAAATATTTAAAATTACTGGCTAAACTCCCTCCAATTAAGCCTAAACCTACGAAAAAAATGTTAGTCATAGTGCACCGCCTATTGTAATAATATTCAGATATTTTAACATTTTAAAGCGTTTAATTGCAATAGAATACACGGTAATCTTGTGAAGAAATAAGAGAAGATAGGTATAATGAGGGAAAGATGAGTGAAGGGGAGAGAAACATGTATAATCAAGCATTAAATTATCTAAAAGATTTAACTGCGATACATAGCCCATCAGGTGATACAGCACTTGCAATTCAGTATGTGAAAACACAGCTCACTCAGATGGGCTATTCACCCGAAATGACACGAAAAGGTGGCTTATACGTAGAAGTAGAGGGGCAAAACAAGGCACAAAAACGTTGTATTACTGCTCATGTTGATACGTTAGGTGCAATGGTAAAAGAAATATTAGAGGACGGTCGCGTACGAATAGATTTAATTGGTGGCTTTAAATACAACGCTATTGAAGGAGAATATTGTACCATCCGGACTTCTGATGATAAGACGTATACGGGTACCATTCTCTTACATGAAACATCTCCGCACGTATATTTAAACAATCAGAAAATTGAACGTACACAAGAACATATGGAAGTACGCATTGACGCTAAAACAATGTCAAAACAAGAAACATTAGATCTTGGAATCAATGTAGGTGATTTTATCAGCTTTGACCCACGTACTGAAGTTACATCGACAGGCTTTATAAAATCACGACACTTAGATGATAAAGTCAGTGTTGCATTAATGCTAGCTTATTTAAAATCATTGCATATCGATAATATAGTATTACCGTATACAACCATTTTTTATTTTTCAAATAACGAAGAGATAGGGTATGGCGCAAACTCGAATATTGATACAGCAATTGAGGAATTTATTGCATTAGATATGGGGGCCATAGGAGATGGGCAAAATACTGATGAATATTCAGTCTCCATATGCGCAAAAGACGCCTCGGGTCCTTATCATAAGCAACTACGCCAACAACTGGTGAAATTATGTCAAAAAGAAAATATTCATTACAAAGTTGATATCTATCCATATTATGCATCTGACGCGACGGGGGCGTTACATGCAGGGGCAGATGTGAAACATGGTTTGTTTGGAGCAGGTATTGAATCATCACATGCAATGGAACGTACACATCAAACGTCTATAACAGCCACATATCAATTACTTAAAGCGTATTGTGAGTCCGACACAATGGTTTGATGGTGAAAGTGTTTTCATCCAGATGGCTGTAGATGAACGATAGAAATGCACTTTGAAGCACGACACATTTTGACAATAATGTATTAAAAAAAGTTTGTCTCTGACTATTCCAATATTGGCGTAATGTGGTTGAATACGTTAAAATAAAGTGAGACAAAAGTATCGATTATTACTAAAAGTAGTGATGAAATATCATCATGTATTCGAGCTATGAATTGGGTTTAAATGAAAAACGCGTTGCATCTTGGTCAAAACATCTTTCATCATATTGGATAAATGGAAACATCCATAGTATAAACATAAATGACCCTCTCCATTAATACTTACAAAATGTTTTAGAGAAATAGGAGTTATAAAATGAAATTTACAAATTTAACAACGGCTGAATTCGGTGCGTTTGCTGATTCAATGCCGTACAGCCATTTCACACAAATGGTAGGAAATTATGAATTGAAAGTGGCAGAAGGTGTTGAGACGCATCTTGTGGGAATAAAGGACAACCAAAATAATATCCTTGCAGCATGTTTATTAACTGCTACGCCTGTCATGAAGTTTTTTAAATATTTTTATAGTAATCGTGGTCCTATCATTGATTACGATAATAAAGAACTGGTTCATTTTTTCTTTAATGAACTCTCAAAATATGTAAAAAAATATAATGCGTTGTATTTACGTGTCGACCCTTATCTACCAATGTTGAAACGTAATCACGATGGAGAAGTCATTGAACGATTTAATAACGATTGGATTTTTGACAAAATGGCAGAATTGGGTTACGACCATGATGGCTTTACAGTTGGGTTTGACCCAATTAAACAAATACGTTTCCATTCGGTATTAGACTTAAAAGATAAAACGGCTAACGATGTCTTAAAAGATATGGATAGCTTAAGAAAACGTAACACTAAAAAAGTACAAAAAAACGGCGTGAAAGTGCGCTTTTTAAAAGAAGATGAACTTCATATTTTTAGAGGCTTTATGGAAGATACATCTGAAGCAAAAGATTTCTTAGATCGTGATGATGATTTCTACTATAATCGTTACAAACATTATAAAGAACGTGTACTTGTACCATTAGCTTATATTGATTTCAATGAATATATTGAAGAATTGAAAAATGAAGAGCGTGCACTTAATAAAGAAATAACAAAAGCTGAAAAAGACATTGAAAAGCGACCAGACAATAAAAAAGCGCTCAATAAAAAACAAAACCTTGAACAGCAACTCGAAGCGCAAAACGCTAAAATTGAAGAAGCTCAACGCCTTCAAGCTGAGCATGGCAATGAATTACCAATATCAGCAGCATATTATATTATTAATCCATTTGAAGTGGTTTATTATGCAGGAGGTACTGCGAATCAATTCCGTCATTTCGCAGGAAGTTATGCTATTCAATGGACGATGATTAATTACGCGATTGATCAAGGTATACCACGCTACAACTTCTATGGTGTGAGTGGCGATTTCTCAGAAGATGCCGAAGATGCAGGTGTAGTGAAATTTAAAAAAGGTTTTAACGCAGATGTGCTTGAATATGTTGGTGATTTTG
Organism: Staphylococcus sp. 11007852; assembly: GCF_011394325.1. Lineage (NCBI taxonomy): Bacteria > Bacillati > Bacillota > Bacilli > Caryophanales > Staphylococcaceae > Staphylococcus > Staphylococcus sp. 11007852. The sequence continues at coordinate 44,600 of NZ_JAANBJ010000018.1, forward strand.
TGAAACCAATCCACAAACCGGCGTATCAATTGTATACACAACTTAAGAAATTAAAAGATAGAAAGTAATGTAAAAGAAGGGGATTCATTGGTATGAAATTTACAGAACTCACAGTTGAAGAATATGACCAATTTGTACAAAATCCTGCTTTAGAAAGCCATTATTTCCAAGTTAAAGAAAATATTGGAACACGTGAAGCAGACGGGTTTCAAGTCGTTTTACTTGGAATTAAAGGTGAAAATAATCAAATTCTAGCAGCAAGTTTATTCTCAAAAATTCCTACAATGGGAAGTTATGTTTATTATTCTAATCGCGGTCCAGTTATGGACTATTCTGATTTAGGTTTAGTTGACTTTTACTTAAAAGAACTCGATGTTTATTTACAAAAAAACAAATGTTTATACGTCAAAATGGACCCATACTGGCTCTATCAAGTGTATGACAAAGATATCAAACCTATAACAGACAAGGATGCTAATGAAAAGCTAGTTCAACTATTTAAATCACATGGTTATGAACATCATGGATTTACGACAGCATATGATACATCAAGTCAAGTTCGTTGGATGGGTGTTTTGAATTTAAAAGGCCAATCACCTCAAACAATTAAAAAGCAATTTGATAGCCAACGGAAACGTAATGTAAATAAAGCAATCAATTACGGCATACGGGTCAAGTTTTTAAATGAAAATGAAGTGGATCAATTCCTAGAACTATATCGTGAAACTGAAGCACGTGCAGGATTCGTTTCAAAAACAGATGATTATTTCAAAAACTTTATTTCGAATTATGGTAGCAAAGCATTGATACCGCTCGCTTATATCGATTTAGATGAGTATATTACGTCGTTACAAGACAGCTTAAATGATAAAGAAACGCGTCGTGATCAAATGATGGCGAATGAAAATAAATCTGATAAACAATTGAAGAAAATTGCAGAATTAGATAAACAAATTGATCATGACAAAAATGAAATGTTAAAAGTGAGCGAATTACGTAAAACAGATGGTCAAATTTTAAATTTAGCGTCTGGTGTATATTTTGCAAACGGTTATGAAATTAACTATTTCTCAGGTGGCTCAAGTGAAAAATACAATCATTTTATGGGCCCATATGCTATGCACTGGTACATGATTAATTATTGTTTCGAGCATGGTTATGAGCGCTACAATTTCTACGGTTTATCTGGTGATTTTACTGAAAACAGTGAAGATTACGGTGTGTATCGATTTAAACGTGGGTTTAATGTTCAAATCGAAGAATTAATTGGAGACTTTTACAAACCTATTAATAAACCGAAATATTTCTTGTTTAATACGTTAAATAAAGTGCGTGCTAAAATTAAAAAATAAAAGTTAAAACACTCGTAATGATACAAGTTGCGAGTGTTTTCGTTTATAGTTTTTAGATGCCAGTGAAGTAAAAGGACATAATTTAACATATTTATGTTATGTAAACCCAAAAGGCTTTTAAGCCTATTTGAATTCCTTTGTAAGTATATGAAATTATCACAGTTAAAGTAAGAAGTTTGACATAATCAATGATGTGGATGGATAAAAAATGTGACTAATCCAAGTGACATACAAAGCTGTGCATTAGAAATTTATAAATACGAAAAAACATGTAAATGAACGTAGATATGATATAATGATTTTCGAACAGTTTTTAGTTTACATAATATATATTATAGGAAGTTAACTATAGCAAAGCATGGCACCTTCTTTCTATATACATTTAAACCCGTTAACAATATGCTAACGGGTTTTATGATCTATATTTTCGTTCTATGCGGGATAATTCTTTTTGATATTTTTTCTCTTGACGTTTCTTACGCCAATTACGTGTGAAATACCATAATATTAAACTTAATATAAGACTAAGTACAGATACGAATGCTGCAAAGCCTAATAAAGGTTCATACGTAATATGATAGAAATTTGGTAATATGAAAGCTAACACACCTAAAATAACAAAGCTTAAAATAGCAGTAAAAAACCATTTGTTTAACATTAACGTACAAAAGATTGTGAGTACAATCATTATAACTATTGAGATCCATAAATAATTAGGCATATCTAGTATTGTCATCGTGAACCCCCTTTATCATGTTGTCTTCATTATACATGACTTTAAAAGATATGTATGTACAATGAAATCGATTTCTTCTTTAAAAAATAATGTATAATAGATTTAACTATTTATAAAGGGAGGAACTTTTATGACGCAAAAACTAAAACAACGTAATGAAGTACCTGTATCAGAAACGTGGGATTTGAGAGATCTATTTGAAAATGATGCAGCATATGAAGATGCGATTATCGCTTTAGTTTCAAGGTCGGAAGCCTTTCACAAACAATATGCTACGGCTATTCGCGATGTATCTTCGATTGAGAGTGTATTGGATGCATTAAGTGAATTAACGATTGAAATTGATCGCGTTGCCAATTATTCCCATTTACAATTAAGTGTTGAGTCAACAGATCCTGAAAAACAACGGCTAAATGCGCTATTTAATCAAAACTACGGTAAAATAGCGAGTCAACTGACTTTTGTGGAATCTGAACTGCTGCAATTAGATACGAATGTGCTTCAGAATGCAATGCAAACATCAAAGTATGATTATTACTTAAAACGTTTGTTAAAACGACAACCACATCAGTTGCATCCGGAAGCAGAGAAAGTTTTAGCTGAAATGATTGCGGCATTAAATGTACCTTATGACTTATATGAAGTAACAAAAATGTTAGATATTGATTTTGGTCAATTTGAAGTTAACGGTAAACTTTATAATATGGATTACACAACGTTTGAAGGTATTTATGAAGATGATCCTGATACAGATTTAAGACGTCAAAGCTTTAAACATTTTAGTGATACACTACGTAAATATCAACATACGACTGCAGCGGTGTATCAAGCGCATGTACAAAATGAGAAATTAGAGGCAAATTTAAGAGGATATACGTCGGTAATCGATTTCTTATTAGAGGATCAAGATGTATCAGCAGATATGTATCATCGTCAAATTGATATCATTATGTCCGATTTAGCCCCTATTATGCGTAAATATGCGCGATTATTAAAAGAAGTGCATCAATTAGATACGATGAAATATGAAGATTTAAAAATTTCCATTGATCCTGATTATGAACCCAAAATTTCAATTCAAGATTCCGAGCAGTATATTTACAATGCGCTAAGTGTTTTAGGTGAAGATTATTTAAAAATGACTAAAAAAGCGTATAAAGAACGCTGGATTGATTTTCCTCAAAATAAAGGGAAAGAAACTGGTGCTTATTGCGCAAGTCCATACGCTTCTCATAGCTATATTTTCATATCATGGACTGGAAAAATGAATGAGGTTTTTGTTCTTGCCCATGAACTGGGTCATGCAGGTCATTTCAATTTAGCTCAAGCGCATCAAAACATTTTGCACTCAGAGTCTTCATTGTATTTTGTAGAAGCACCTTCTACTATGAATGAAATGTTGATGGCACAATATTTATTAGAGCAAAATAGTGATGACCCTCGCTTTAAACGATGGGTACTGAGTTCTTTAATATCTAGAACGTATTATCATAATATGGTTACGCACCTTCTTGAAGCCGCATTTCAACGAGAAGTTTATCGTTGTGTTGATAATGGTGAGCATTTAACGGCTGATAAACTTAATACGTTGAAACGTAATGTTATCGAAGCGTTTTGGGGTGATGAAGTAAACATATCATCAGGTGCAGAATTAACATGGATGCGTCAGCCGCACTATTATATGGGTTTATATCCTTATACATATTCTGCTGGCTTAACGATTGGAACATTAATGGCGCAACGTATTAAAGAGGAAGGTCAAGCCGCTGTAAAAGATTGGCTTGAAGTATTAAAGGCGGGCGGAAGTATGTCCCCTCTTGAGTTAACACAAATTGCAGGCTTGGATATGTCGACGGACAAACCTTTAAAAGATACAATACAATTTATTGGTTCTTTAGTAGATGAAATAGAAAACTTAACACATGAACTTTAGAAATAATCTAGGCGCTTATTCACTACATGGATAAGCGCTAATTTGTTTGACTTAAACATCCTTAAGTTATATATTTAACATATAAACAACATAAATAAACAAAATTGAACATATATTTCTCATATAGCAAGGATGATTTCAATGAAAAAAGTGTTAACCGTCACATTAAATGCGTCAATAGACATTAGTTATCATATGGATGAACTACGCCTCGACACAACAAATAGAGTGACACAAGTTTCAAAAACTGCTGGTGGTAAAGGGCTTAACGTTACGCGCGTAGGACATCAATTAGGATTAGACATAACAGCAAGTGGTATTGTGGGTGGCACGTCAGGCTTATTTATCAAACAACAATTGGATCGTTTACACATCCCCCATCAATTTTTGGATAGTGGTGTAGAATCGCGTTTTTGTATTGCTATGATAACACAAGATGCTCAAACCGAAGTTTTAGAAAGTGGTATTGCTTTAAATGAGACGGTTCAGGAACAATTTGTCACATTTTATGATACTTTGATAAAAGATTATGACATCATTGCTATTTCTGGCAGTATTCCTCCAGGATTATCTGTGACGATGTATCAAGATTTAATTGATATTGCGAAACGTCAAAATAAATTTGTTATTTTAGATGTGAATGGTGCAACGTTAGCAACAATTTTGAAGCAAGAGACTGTTTTTAAACCCGATTTGATTAAACCTAATGAAGAAGAAATTGCTGAACTTACGGGCAATCCGGGTCATTTGTCCATACAATCATTGCAAAATGCTTTAAATCAACCTATATTTAATCAATTGCCAAACGTCCTGGTTACACTTGGGAAAGATGGTGCATTATTGAAGCATCATTCTCAATTTTATCAAGTTAATATACCATCTATTAATGCTGTAAATGCTGTGGGTTCTGGAGATAGTTCTATTGCAGGATTTTGTTCTGGATTGGCGCAATCTGAAGATATTCACAATGCGACGAAGCGTGCTATGGCTGCGGGAATGGCAAATGCGATGCAACATGAGACTGGAAAAATTGATATGCATGATTTTGAAACACTATTGTCGCAAATAACTATACAGCCATTATAAAGTCTTTAATTTAATATTTATTTATAAAGAAAAACCTTCAAAGTTCAAATTGCTTTGAAGGTTTTAGTATATCTCAAATTTTTATGTTACAGACCTTAAGATTGACTGTCTTGAACGTGCGCCCGCCCTTTTTTTGTAAGCACGATTTTACCTGTCTCGATATTGATTAATCGTTTTTTATATAAGTGTCCGATTGCACGTTTAAATGCACCTTTACTCATTTGAAAAACTTCTTTAATGGCTTCAGGACTGGATTTATCCCAAAAAGGCAATTCACCTTCATACTCTACTAAAAGTTGAACGATTTTTTCACCATCGTCGTCTAGGCGTTCATGCGCTAATGGTAAAAATGATCCGTTTAACTCCCCTTTGTCATTAAATCCAATAATACGTACATCCATTGCTTGACCTAACCTTGGTTCTTCTTTTCTTTCAGATTCATGAACAAAAATTTTGTGTCCTTTTTCTGAAAGTAAAAAAGTACCGACTCTTAACAATCGATATGGTCGTGCAGTAATTGTTTGGTTTTGATACTGATCATCATGGATTGGGGTAAACATTTGTTGTACTGTCGTTTCTGAGGCTAAACGCGCAAACATTTGACGCTCACGATCGATACGTAATGTACAAAGTACTTCATCCCCTTTTTGTGGCCACAAAGATTTAATTTTTGGTAAATCTTCCCATGGAATAAGAACTTCACGTGGTAAACCAACGTCTACACGCGCACCGTCTCGATCCGTACTAATCACCTTTACAAAATCATAACGTCCCACTGTAATATCGGGCATATTTTGTGTAGCGAAAAGATCTCCTGATCTGTTTGGGAAAATAAAGAAACTATAGGATTCCCCTAATTCTAAGTCATCTTCATCATTGATTTCTGATGGATTTAACTTTACTTTTTCTTTGTTCGGACCTTCTAATATATATGTTGATCCTTCTAGCGCTTTTACTTCTAAAAAGTCTATAGTCCCAACGATTTCATTTTCTTTAAAAGACATAATTATCTCCTCGTAATTTTATTATTACCATTATATCATGAGTATTGCACAGAAGCATTAAGTGTTCATTTTTATAAACGATAAATCATGTCGAAACACTATTGAATATATGGTATAATGCACCCGTTAGTATTATTGTATAAAAGGAGAAAATGCATGTTACAAGTTACCGATGTTAGTTTACGTTTTGGTGATCGTAAATTATTCGAAGATGTAAATATAAAATTCACACCTGGGAACTGTTACGGTTTAATTGGTGCAAATGGTGCTGGGAAATCTACGTTTTTAAAAATTTTATCAGGAGAAATTGATTCACAAACAGGTCATGTGTCATTAGGTAAAGATGAGCGTTTAGCCGTGTTAAAACAAGATCATTTTGCATATGAAGATGAACGTGTATTAGATGTCGTCATTAAAGGTCATGAACGTTTATTTGAAGTGATGCAGGAAAAAGATGCGATTTACATGAAACCTGATTTTAGTGATGAAGATGGTATTCGTGCTGCAGAACTTGAAGGTGAATTTGCAGAAATGAATGGGTGGAATGCTGAATCAGATGCAGCTACCCTACTCTCTGGTTTAGGTATTGCCTCAGATTTACATGATAAAAAAATGGCTGAACTAGAAAATAATCAAAAAGTTAAAGTATTGCTTGCACAAAGTTTATTTGGTGAACCTGACGTACTCTTACTCGATGAGCCTACAAACGGACTTGATATTCAAGCGATTAGCTGGTTAGAAGACTTTTTAATTAATTTTGATAATACAGTTATTGTAGTATCTCACGACCGTCATTTCTTAAATAACGTTTGTACGCACATTGCTGATTTAGATTTTGGGAAAATTAAAATCTACGTAGGTAACTATGATTTCTGGTATCAATCTAGTCAATTAGCACAAAAAATGGCTCAAGAACAAAATAAGAAAAAAGAAGAAAAAATTAAAGAACTTCAAGACTTTATTGCACGCTTCTCTGCTAATGCTTCTAAATCTAAGCAAGCAACAAGTCGTAAAAAACAATTAGAAAAAATTGAATTAGATGATATCCAACCTTCATCACGTCGATATCCATTTGTAAAATTCACACCAGAGCGTGAGATTGGTAATGATTTGTTATTTGTACAGAACATTTCTAAAACTGTAGAAGGTGAAAAAGTATTAGATAACATTTCATTCACAATGAACCCTAATGATAAAGCGGTATTAATCGGACAAAGTGAAATTGCTAAAACAACACTTTTAAAAATATTAGCCGGTGAAATGGAACCAGATGAAGGTACGGTTAAATGGGGTGTAACAACATCTCAAAGTTATTTCCCTAAAGACAATTCGGAGTACTTCGATAACGTCAATATGGACTTAGTGGAATGGTTACGCCAATATGCGCCTGAAGATGAACAAACAGAAACATTTTTACGTGGTTTCTTAGGACGTATGTTATTTAGTGGTGAAGAAGTTAAGAAAAAGGCAAGCGTTTTATCGGGTGGAGAAAAAGTGCGTTGTATGTTGAGTAAAATGATGCTTTCAAGTGCGAATGTACTCTTGCTTGATGAACCAACCAACCACCTTGATTTAGAAAGTATTACATCAGTCAATGAAGGCTTAAAATCATTTAAAGGTTCTCTGATCTTCACATCACATGACTTTGAATTTATTAATACAATTGCCAATCGTGTAATTGATCTTGATGAAACGGGTAGTTTATCTAAAGAAATATCATATGAACGTTATTTAGAAGAAAAAGGACTATTAAAAAAGAAATAATGTGTGCAATGAAAAGCGTGGACGCGCATCTTTACGATGTTTCCGTCCACTCTTTTTTAACGTAAATTTTCAGTAAATTTTAAAAAATCGCCCTTTTCTGTTTACATGACAAGTAGTGCTATGTATAATGATAAACATAACAATTCAATCATTACTGATGAGGCGCATCAATCATGAGTAGATATATTAATCATTGCCTGCAAGCAAGATATATCCAAAGGGTGAGATGCCGAAATAAACAGGATTTGCAGAAACTGTTTGTTGGATTCTGTGGTTAAGAGCTAAGAGTCTGTCATTATTTACGGATAATGGAGTGCATCACTTGTATATTAATTTTAACAAGTTCGCACACCGAACTTGTTTTTTTTATTTATTGATGCCCCTTTCTTTAATTTAATGACATAAAGTAATGTCTAAATAAACATAATTGGAGTGAACAAACATGACAAAATTAGCAGTTGTAGGTGCAACAGGATTAGTAGGAACTAAAATTTTAGAAACAATTGAACGTAAGGGTATTCATTTTGATGAATTGGTATTATTTTCGTCTAAGCGTTCTGCAGGTCAAGAGGTAACGTTTAAAGGCCAAACCTACACTGTTCAAGAATTGACTGAGCCCGCAACAGACGGTCAATTTGATTATGTGTTAATGAGTGCTGGCGGTGGAACAAGTGAACAGTTCGCCCCACTTTTTGAACAACATGGTGCAATCGTCATTGATAACTCAAGTCAATGGCGTATGACAGATGACGTTGATTTAGTAGTACCTGAAGTTAATGCGCCTACGTTTCAACGTGGTATTATCGCTAATCCAAACTGTTCGACAATTCAATCTGTCGTACCTTTAAAGCCACTTCAAGATACATTTGGGCTTAAACGTGTCGCTTATACGACATATCAAGCTGTATCAGGATCTGGAATGCAAGGGAAAAAAGATTTAGAAGATGGTGCTCACGGAGCGCAGCCTAAAGCTTATCCTCACCCAATTTATAACAATGTTTTACCGCATATTGATGTCTTTTTAGACAATGACTACACAAAAGAAGAACAAAAAATGATAGATGAGACACGTAAGATTCTGAATTTACCAGATTTAAAAGTCACTGCAACATGTGTACGTGTTCCAGTTCAAGACAGCCATAGTGTGCACATTAATGTATCGCTTGAGAAACCGGCCTCAGTTGAATCCATACGTGCATTGTTTGAAAAAGATAACCGTGTAGTTTTAGTGGACGATCCAAAAAGCAATGCGTATCCTTTAGCCATTCATTCAACGGGTAAAGATGAGGTGTTTGTAGGACGTATTCGTCAAGATGACTCCTTAGAAAATACATTTCATATTTGGTGTACGTCTGACAACTTGCTTAAGGGTGCCGCATTAAATGCTGTACAGGTACTTGAACAAGTCTTAGCACTCAGAGCGTAAATTTATGAAGGGAGTCAGATATTATGACACATATTTTTGAAGGTACGGGTGTTGCACTTATCACCCCTTTTTCAAATAATCAAGTTGACTATCCAGCCATTCGTAAGCAAGTAAATTATTTAATAGACCAAGGCATTCAGTCTTTAGTGGTGAACGGAACAACAGCAGAAAATCCAACATTAACACAAGATGAAAAAGATAAAATTTTGAAAACGGTCATTGAAGAAAATGCCTCACGTGTGCCAATCATCGTAGGAACAGGAACGAATAATACAGCGTATTCAATTCAAGCCTCTTTACGAGCGAAAGCGCTCGGCGCAGATGCGATTATGTTAATTACGCCTTATTACCTTAAAACGAGTCAACGTGGCCTTATCGCTCATTTTGAAGCGATAGCCAATGCGGTTGAATTACCTGTTGTACTTTACAACGTTCCATCACGTACCAATTCTACAATTGAAGTTGACACACTCGTGCATTTAAGTAAAAACCCATATATTGTCGCATTAAAAGATGCCACAAATGATTTTGATTATTTTAAAGCAATTCAACAACACATCGATACAGACCAATTTGCACTGTATAGTGGTAATGATGATAATATCGTTGATTATTATAATCAAGGTGGGCATGGTGTGATATCAGTAGTTGCAAATGTGATTCCGAGAGCGTTTCAAGAAATTTATAGTCACTCTGAATCACGTGCACAATTATTTGAACCGATTTCACAGTTGCTAGAAGCAATGTCTATTGATGTTAACCCGGTCCCTATTAAATATTTAGCAGCGCTTGAAGGTTTTGGTCAATATGAAGTGCGTCTCCCTCTGGTCCCTTTAAATGAAGAAGAACAAGCGCAATTAAAAGCTGTTTATCAACAATTTAAGGAAGGTGTCGAAGCTTGAATATCGTATTAATAGGCTATGGTGCAATGAACCAACGTGTTGCACGATTAGCAGAAGAACAAGGTCATCACATTGTAGGTGTGATTGTAAATGATCAAAAACGCCCAATCCCCTACCCTTTATTTACAAAACTAAGTGACATTGAATCTGCAGATGTCGCTATCGATTTTTCACATCCTGACTTATTACTTCCATTATTAGAAGATTCATTTCACCTTCCATTAGTGGTTGCCACGACAGGTGAAAAGGAAAAAATAACATCAAAATTAAAAGATTTAAGCCAACACATGCCAATCTTTTTTAGCGCTAATATGAGTTATGGTGTGCATGTACTCACAAAACTATTGGAAGTGGCTGTACCACTGCTCAATGATTATGACATTGAGCTCACCGAAGCACATCATAACAAAAAAGTCGATGCGCCTAGTGGAACGCTAGTGAAGCTATATGATGTGATTAAAGATTTACGAGAACAAAGTTATCCGGTATATGATAGGCATGAAAAATCAAAGCCACGTGAGGCCGATGAAATTGGTGTTCATGCAATACGCGGTGGCACGATTGTTGGTGAACATGACGTTCTTTTTGCGGGTGTTGATGAAACCATTACATTAACACACCGAGCGCAATCTAAAGACATTTTTGCAAATGGTGCGTTAAATGCAGCGTCAAAATTAATTCATAAACAAAATGGGTATTATACATTTGATGATTTATAAGAGGAGGACGTGAACTATGGTACAAAATTTTACAGCTGAGGAAATTATTAACTACATTAGCGATGCAAAAAAATCTACACCCATAAAAGTGTATATTAATGGTGAATTTAGCGAAGTTCATTTTCCAGATACTTTTAATGTTTTTGGTGGAGAAAATTCAAAAATTATCTTTTGTGAAGCGGATGATTGGAAAACATTTTATGAAGAAAATCATATGTTGATTGAAGATCTAGAAATTGAAATGGATCGTAGAAATTCAGCAATTCCATTAAAAGATTTAACCAATACAAATGCGCGTATAGAACCAGGTGCATTTATAAGAGAACATGCGGTTATTGGCGACGGCGCTGTGGTAATGATGGGCGCTACAATCAATATAGGAGCAGTTGTCGGTGAAGGCACAATGATTGACATGAATGCGACATTGGGTGGCCGCGCAACTACTGGCAAAAATGTTCATGTAGGTGCAGGTGCAGTTTTAGCGGGTGTCATTGAACCACCAAGTGCTGCACCTGTCGTCATTGAAGATAACGTCCTTATCGGCGCCAATGCGGTAATTTTAGAAGGTGTACGTGTCGGCGAAGGTGCTATTGTTGCAGCAGGCGCCATTGTGACGCAAGATGTACCAGCAGGCGCTGTTGTAGCTGGAACGCCTGCCAAAGTGATAAAACAAACGCATGAAGTCGAAGATACGAAACGTGAAATTGTCTCTGCATTACGAAAATTAAATGATTAACGACTAAGCTATGTTGTCAGGTTTTATTAAAGTGTGACATTGATATAGTACGTTATAAAAGAACATGATATAAAGTTGAAAGGGTGAAGGGTGTTAAAATGCCACTCCCCTTTTTATACATAAGCTGAGGTGAATGAAATGGATGAACTTCAATTTGTAACGACGCATCGTCGATATTTACATCAACATCCAGAATTAAGTTTAGAGGAGTATGAAACTACAAATTATATAGAAACTTTTTTAAAGCAACTTGATATCCCCTATCAACGTCCTCTCGAAACGGGTATTATTGGTTACCTTGAAGGGAATAGTCATCATACATTGGCATTTCGTGCAGATATAGATGCGCTCCCTATTCATGAACAAAATAATGTGGATTATCGAAGCCAATTTGACAATAAAATGCATGCGTGTGGACATGACGGTCATACAACGGCGCTCATGTTGTTTGTAAAACGTTGTAAAGCACTTTATGATGCAAAAAAGTTACCACATAATGTAGTATTCATCTTTCAACCCGCTGAGGAATCAGGTGGTGGTGCCAATCTTTTGATTAAATCGAATGCCCTAGCACAATATCAAATTAATGCTATTTATGGTGTGCATATCATGCCTTTTGTTGATGAGGGTGCGGTTGCGATTCGAAATGATGAAATTACAGCAAGTGCAACAGAATATCGCTTTTACTTGGAAGGACAATCGAGTCATGTCGCTAATAAAGAACAAGGTCGATCAGCAGGAGAAGCATTACATCATGTGATAACGCAACTGGCTCAAATTCAACAATATCACCTTAATGGACTTCAACGTAATATTGTCCACATTGGTCATTTTAAAGCAGGAGAAGCAATAAATACTGTGCCTTCTCAAGGTTATTTAGAAGGTACCATTCGTACGTACAGTATGGAAGATCTAGCAATAATTAAAAATCAAATGCAAAAAATTGCTGAAAGTGCGCATCACCTATTTCAAGTGAAGTGTGACGTGACGTTTGCTGAAGGATATCCACCAACAATGAATGACCCTAGTTTAAAAAAATATGTCGTCGACAGTATCGAATATAATGGAAATACTGTTATCGAAAATGAAACACCCTACTTATTTGGGGAAGACTTCAGTTTTTATGGTCAAGTAGCACCAAGTTATTTTGTATTTGTTGGTACTAAAAATGAGTTGAAACAATTTGTTAGTGGGTTACATACCCCTCACTTAAACTTTGACGAGCATATTTTAATTCGCATTGCAGATTATTATGAACGTCTGTTATTTAATTATAATGAGGTGTAAGCATGACGGCATTATGGCAATTGAACACACAACTTTTTCGAGAAAATATTCGACGTGTGAAACAGCATTATCCCATTATGGCTGTAGTAAAAAACAATGCATATAACTATGGATTGGCATTTGCAATTAAAACGTTTATGGAAGAAGGTATTGACACATTTAGTACGACTTCTTTATCAGAAGCAATTCAAATCAGGCAGCTTGCACCTCGTGCCACAATATTTTTAATGAACCCGAGCCGAGAATTTGATGTACTACGCGAGAATGATATTCATGTTACATTGCCCTCTAAATCTTTTTATGATACGCATAAGCATGATTTGGTTGACATCCATGTACATATAGAATACGAAAATCTGTTACATCGTTCAGGCTTTCAAAACATTGATGACATTCGTGACGTTTTAGAAGATCATGCTCAAAATCAGAGTGATAAGATGATAGTCACTGGATTATGGACACACTTTGGTTATGCGGACGAGTTTGATGTAGAAGACTATCATATTGAAAAACACAAATGGCGCGCGCTTGTGGATGAACTTCATCAAGATGGCTATCAATTTGAATTAATTCATGCGCAAAACAGTGCAAGTTATTTTAGAGAAAATGGAATCTTCTCGAGGCATTCACATGTGCGTGTTGGAATCGCGTTATATGGTTCGCGTCCGTTTGCTAGTGTACCACGCCATACCATTAAACAAGCACTGACATTAAAAGCAAATGTTATTCAGGTGAGAACCGTTCATGAAGGAGAACATTGTGGCTATAGTTTTGCTTATACAGCCCAGAATGATCATACAAAATTGGCGGTCGTTGACATTGGCTATGGAGATGGGATTTTGAGAACACGGGCACAACATGATGTGTTAATCAACGACAAACGCTATCCTATTCGAGCATTAATGATGAGTCATATGTTTGTAGAAGTCGACGCAAATGTTAAAGCTGGAGATGAGGTTATCATCTATAATGACATATTACGCATCGATGATTATACATTTAAAGGTGTCGGAGCAAATTCTGAACAGTTAAGTGCTTTAAATTTAAATTCATTAATAAAGGAGTATCAATCATGACAGTCTCATACAATCAAAATGGTGTATTAACTTTAGGAAATACGAATTTAAAAACACTCGCACAAAGTTTCGGAACCCCTACCATTGTCTATGATGAAATGTACATACGGCAACAAATGAGACGTTATCATCAAGCGTTTCAAAAAATGGATGTTAATTATGTGTTGTCATATGCGTCGAAGGCATTTACGTGTATCCAAATGGTCAAGTTAGCAGATGAAGAGAACTTTGATTTAGATGTTGTGTCTATTGGTGAATTATATACAGCGATAGAAGCTGGGTTCGATCCTAAACGCATACATTTTCATGGTAACAATAAAACAAAGGACGAGATTCAATATGCTTTAAAGTGTGGGATTGGTTATTTTGTAGTAGATGCTCTTGATGAAATCGCACTCATTGACCAATACGCAACTGAGTCCATTGATGTTTTAATACGAGTCAATCCTGGTGTTGAAGCGCATACTCACGAATTTATACAAACGGGTCAAGAGAAAAGTAAATTTGGTTTATCTATCAAACATGGTTTAGCTCAGAAAGGTGTAGAGATGGTTCGTAATAGTGAACATCTTCACTTAAAGGGGATTCATTTTCACATAGGTTCACAAATTGAGGAAACAACAGGAATGAAAGAAACAGCTAAAATCGTTTTGAAGTGGCTTAAAACATCAAATATCAATATTGAAATGCTTAATATCGGTGGCGGTTTCGCTGTAAAGTATGTGGATGGAGATTCTTCATTTAACATTGAAGAAGGTATTCCGGAAATTGTGGAGAATATAAAATTCACTTGTCATGATTTGGACTATCCACTCCCTACATTGAGTATTGAACCAGGTCGCTCTATTGTCGCAGAAGCGGGTGTGACATTATATGAAGTCGGTTCAATTAAAGAGATACCCAATGTTAATAAATATGTATCAGTAGATGGTGGTATGAGTGACCATATTCGCACTGCACTTTATGATGCGAAATATGATGTTAAACTTGTGAATCGCAATGAACCAAGTGAGGATACAGTAACGATTGCGGGTAAATTGTGTGAATCTGGCGATATATTAATTCATGAGGCTAAATTACCTAGCAGTGTACAACGCGGAGATTATCTAGCAGTATTATCCACAGGAGCATATCATTACAGTATGGCATCGAATTATAACCAAATACAAAAGCCAGCAGTATTTTTCATATCAGATGGTAAAGCGAGAGAAGTTATAAAAAGGCAGTCATTACGTCAACTCATCATCAATGACGTTAAATAAATGATACGTTTGATTAATTAATGAGACTGTTATATTGGGGGACTACAAATGATAGTTCCCCTTTTGTATTATCAAAATGTTTCATCTATGTATAAGTGTAACCTACCTTCTCAAGAGAGTGTTAAGTGAAGTTTTGAGATGATTATGGAGAAGCACTTATACAAAATAAAAAAACAGTGAAGCATTCCTCACTGTTTTGTATTAGTCAATATTGCATCTATTTATTATAGTTTAACAACGTTTGCAGCTTGTGGACCGCGGTCGCCTTCAACTACTTCAAATTCAACTGATTGACCTTCTTCTAATGATTTGTAACCTTCTTGGTTAATAGCTGAGAAGTGTACGAATACGTCGTTTTCACCTTCAACTTCGATAAAACCAAAACCTTTTTCAGCGTTAAACCATTTTACTGTACCTTGTTTCATAATCTGTGAAACCTCCAAGACTAAAATTCAATATGCGTTATTCGCATATTACAAAAAATACTATTTCGACAATATAAAGCATTAAAATATTCTTTGCAATATGGAATAATGCCATTGCTTAAAAACTATTATACGTGAACACTACTGTATTTGCAATATCGAAATGAAAATTTTTAAATTAGTCAATTAAAGGTAGATTATAATAAATTTTTTCATTGTTTAATATGATAAAGCTATCAAATATTTGAAGATCTTCATCGCAATGTTCACAATAATTCATATCGCAATTATTATAAAAAGCATACATGTGGTGTTTACCTACGATACAATTATCATAAGATGCTTGTGCTTCTTTAATTAAATGTGTGTATGTATTGATAAACGATGCATAAGTTTCAAAGTAGTAAGTTTCGATAGAATAGTCTCTCCAATCGTCAAAAAGCCACCACCCTTCATAATCGGTGCGTATTTTTACAACTTCCCACATTGACTTAGCCCCCTATTCTTACAAATCGTAATATCTATCAAAATAAGTGTTTTTGCATTGAATTGCAAGTAATAATAGAGTAATGCAACTCATAGTATATATGTAAGCGTTCAAACAATCTAACATTAAAGAACGTGTCATAATAATCATAAGCTGATGATTGATACGCATTCAATGTTAATGATGATAGAACCTATATACAGATTAAACGAAGTGACGATGTTATTGCACAAAAAATGCTTCATTGCATGTACAGTACTCCCCTAGTTTAACATTCTTATAATGTTAAAAGCTCATCATTTCATGTGACGCAATTATATAGCATTTCGTTGGCAAATTATTAGTCTTTATAATCTAAAATCCGTATAATTAACATAAGAGGTGGTAGTTATGAAACATAATTTCATACGCGTTTATGGACGTGTTCAAGGTGTGGGCTTTCGTTATTTTACACAAAGGCTTGCATTGAAATATGACATTGTAGGTTATGTTAAAAATGTGCAAGATTTTGTTGAAGTAGACGCACAAGGATCTGAAGAAAACTTAAAGACATTTACTGAAGCCGTAATTAAAGGTGCCTCACCTGCTTCTGATGTGAGCGATTATACAATTGAATCAAAAGATATAGATACGACGTTAACTGATTTTAAAACAGAATGATGATATATGAAGGAAGATGACTATGAGATATCAAATTTCAAGGCTTTTTGGAGGACTTGTAGGAATTCCAGTAGCAATTGGTGCATTTATAACAAGTATTTTCACACTAGATATTATGTTAATATATGATATTTTAATTGGTTCTGCTGGATTTATATTAGGGTACATTCCTACTCAAAGATTAACATCAAGAAGTTACTTGAAGGAATTAAATCTATCGCGTAAAGACTATCGTTATATTACGCATCAAATTCATACGGCTCAAAATAAAATCAAACGTATTTTTAAAACGTTTATCAATGTGCGGTCCATAAATGATTTTAAACTAGTGAATGATATTTACCGTATTTCTAGAACGGTAAATACGACCGTTCGTCAAAGACCGGATCTATTCTATAACATTGAAAGTTTTTATTATACACATATTGATAATGCATTAAATTTAATAGAAAGCTATACACGACTTGCAAAAATGCCTGCTAAGTCAGCTGAAGAACGTCAAATGCTGCAACAAACTCGAATAACACTTGAAGAAGTCAGACGCACTTTAGTCGCTGATTTAAAAGAAGTTAATGCACAGGACTATAATCAATTAGATACTGAAATGAGACTTAATAAAATGTATCAAAAACGAAAAGAAATGGAGCATGAAAAATGAGAGATAATGATATGTCAAAAGTTGATCAAGGTCATCCATTAGATCACTATTTTAGTTCATTTGATAATAATGATCAAAAAAAGACCCCATCAGACCAAATGCATTTAGAAGAGACCAATGAAAAACAACCGCAATTTTCTAAGCAAGATCAAGAAAAAATTAAAAGTCTATCACAACAAATTAAGCCTTTAGACCATGACAGTTTGTTACACTTTGGCTCAAATGCGCAATCTCATTTATCTCAATTTTCACATCAAATGTTAAGTGAAATTCAGTCCAAAGACGTTGGTCCAATTGGTGATACTTTAGAAAGCTTAATGAAAAAATTAAAAGAAGTAAATCCTGAAGAATTATCACAAAAAAATGATGGTATGTTAAAGAAATGGTTTAAGCGTTCAAAAAATTCAATGCAACAGCTTTTTTCTCGCATGCAATCGGTGAGTGCTCAAGTTGATCGTATTTCGGTAGAACTTGATAAAAATAAATCATTACTTGTTAAAGATATCAAACTATTAGATCAACTTTATACTCAAAATAAAGATTATTATGATGTTTTAAATTTATATATTGCAGCAGCTGAAGAGAAAAAGCATGAAATTGTTACCCATGTGTTACCTGAAATGCGTACGAAGGTACAACAAAGTGATAACCAAATGGCTGTACAAGATGTTGCAGATATGGAACAGTTTGTAGATCGCTTAGAAAAGCGTATGTATGATTTACAATTGTCGCGTCAAATTACGTTACAATCTGCACCACAAATTCGAATGATTCAAAATATTAATCAAGCATTGGCTGAAAAAATACAAAGTTCTATTTTAACAAGTATCCCATTATGGAAAAATCAAATGGCCATTGCCCTTACGTTACAACGTCAAAATAAAGCAGCAGTTGCTCAAAAACAAGTGACGGATACAACGAATGAAATACTCCTTAGAAATTCTGAAATGTTAAAACAAAATGCACGTATTACAGCTGAAGAAAATGAACGTGGTATTGTTGATATTGAAACGTTAAAAACAACACAAGATAACATTATACAAACGATTGAAGAAACGCTTCAAATTCAAGCTGAAGGTAGACAAAAACGTATGCAAGCTGAAAAAGATTTACAACAATTAGAGGCTAATTTACGTCAACGATTAGGTGACGCTGAAAAGCACCGTAATCAAACAAAATTATATCAATAGTTATAAGAAAACGCCCACAATCATGCATATGCGTGATTGTGGGCGTTGTATGTTGATTTATTCTTTTTCGTATACGATAATATTAGACTTTTTGACGAATGCACCAATGACGTATGCAATAATGAGTGTCACAACCATAATTGGGAACCACTCTAAAGCGAATTGATGTAAAGGCAATTTACTTATAAAGCTAAAGTTTGCCCATCCATTTGCATGTATTACGCTAAGGATAGATTCTAAAGTGATCACAGCAACGGTAATCTGTTGCGTAATGCGACGTGTTGGTATAAAACGTGCGATTAAAATGAGTAAAACAGTTGTAATCGCGATTGGATAAATGATGGATAAAACTGGTACAGATAGTTTGATCACAGCATTTAATCCTAAATTTGATAAGAATAAACTGATAAAAGTAAAAAAGATAACAAAAATTTTGTATGATACTTTAGGAAATAATCCATGGAAGTATTCACTAACTGCTACGACTAAACCACACGCAGTTGTTAAACAAGCTAAAGCGACAATGATTCCAAGAAGGTATTTACCAAATGCACCATAGCCTGTATTTGCCATTGTGACTAGTAAATGGGCACCAATATTACGATCTTGAGCCACAAGCTGTTGCATTGTAGTTTCAGATAATACGATATGATTTCCGATAAATCCTAATGAAATATAAATAACAGCCAGTGCAAATGCTGCAATTAAACCTGCTAAAGCTGTTTGTTTAAAAATTTGATTCGCATGTTTAACCCCTGTCGCTTTAATTGCGTTGATAACAATCATGGAAAAGGCAATAGCTGCAATGGCGTCCATTGTTAAATAACCATCAGTAAAACCTTTAGAAAAACCGGCTAAATTAGAGGTATACACTTCAGGGTCTGCCTGGTTATTCGGTTTACCACCAAAATCGATGAACCCTTTAACAATCATTGCAACAATCGTAATAAGTAGTAAAGGTGTTAAAATGGCACCAATACGATCTACGATTTTTCCAGGATTCAAACATAAATATAATACAATCGCAAAATAGATGATTGTAAAAATTAATAACGCGATCGGATTACTTGTTCCGATAATTGGCGTGATTGTCATTTCGAAAGACGTCGATGCTGTACGTGGTATCGCAAATAACGGTCCAATTGTTAAATAAATCGCAACTAAAAATATAATTGAAAATCCTGGATGGATTTTATTAATAGCCCCAACATAACCTTGTTTATCAAGTGCGCCTACCACTATCCCCAATAATGGAAGACCAATACCTGTTAAAACAAAGGCTAAAATAGATGGCCAAAAATATTGGCCACTAGAAAGGCCTAAAGATGGTGGGAAAATCAAGTTACCTGCGCCGAAAAATATCGCAAATAACATAAACCCAATAACAAGTGTATTTTTGTTCATATTGCTACTCCTTCAATCAACTTTTAAAATTTATGTCTCATTCTATCACATATAGATGAAAGCGTCTATAAAATTTCAGAAAATTTGAAAATATTTTCCCCATTTTGAGCTTTAATGCGTTAAAATGATTTCAACAATAGTTTTTTCAGTAAAGGTGATAATAAACTCGGCAAGTTTTCTACCCCTTCCACAAAGATGGCATATGCACCATAAATATTGTGAATGGTTTGTTCAGTTGATTCGGTTATTGGATTTTGACTTAAAAATACATTGAAAATTTCAATACCAAGTTTGCGGCTCTGTTCGACTGCTTCATACGTATCTAAAATACCATCCTGACTATAATTAAAAGCGGATGGTTCACCATCTGAAAAAACAATTAAAAACTTTTGATTTTCAGCACGTGTGAGCAAACGCTGACTTGCAATACGTATGGCAACGCCGTCTCGATTATCATCTTGTGGCGTCAAACTCATGATTCTAGGTGCTTCGCTATGATAGATGGATTGATGATATTGAATGATTTCATCGATGATATTAGGTTGATATGTTTCATCAGCATCAAATGCATCTTCATTAAATGCTAGAATTTCATGACGAACATTTAACGTGTTAAGTGTTTCATGAAATAAGACTACACCTTTAATGGTTTCATCCATTTTGTCATGCATACTTGCTGAGGCATCTATTAGTAATGTAAATGTAGCATCAAATGATTGGCTCATATCTGCTTTTTTAAAAAACACTTTATACTGATCATCAACAAACCAGTTGATTAAATTTTTTTGTAAGCGGCCTTTAGTTAAATCATTACGTTGATCTTGATATTCGCGGTCAATCGTTTTTTTAATAATTTGTATTAAATCACGTGTTTCATATTGTACAGACTGTTGCACTTTAGCGTAGGCTATCATATGTTCAGGTTGTATTTCCGGTCTATTCCATTTAATATCTACATATTGATTGATACCAGATAAAGCTAAAAGCGGATGACGTCCGTGTAACTCCCCGCCTTCTTCATCATCAATGCTATCTTTTGAGCCATGCCCTTTTTTAGCTTCCATATTTGTCATATCATCTGTGCTGTCGCCTTCTCTAGCTGTATCACTTTCATTCAAAACATCGCTATTTTGTCCTTCATGAAGTTCCATTTCGAGATACGCACCACCTGCTGTTTCACTATCAGATGATTTCATTTCAATTGATTCAGTATCAACACAGTCAGATTCTTGCGTTTGGCCATCCGTTTGTGATGCATCCATACGTCTAATATCATCTAATGATAAATGACCAATAGATTCATATACTCTTCGAGGAATATGATAATATTCATTTAACATATCCTCTGTCAACCAATCATCAATTTGAAACATAATGCGTTGCGTTAACAATAAGCTATCTTCACTTGTTTGTAGGTTGAAAAAGTCAGGTAAATAGTGATACATGTGCTGTAAAATACTCGTTAAATCATCATGAATATAAGGAATATCATAAAAGTTTTCTGTTAAAAATGCATATTCTAAATTTAAAAACAATAAATCCGAATATAACGTTTTTGTACGATAAACTTTAATTTGAGTTTGGCAATATTGTTGGCGAATTTGTCGACGCACTTGAATCATTTTTGATGCACTGGGACGTTCATTTTCGATGAGGTGAAGCATACGCATTTCTTCAATCAGTTTAAATAACTGTCTATAAAATTTTGGATGTTGAAAAGCTTCGTCATTTTGAAGTACTGCATTCACGATGTGAGGCGCCATATTAAAATAACTGTAAGTTGCGAGTAATACATCTGTTTTTAAGCCTGTCTTCTCAATATGTTCAGGTCGATGCGCCCAAAATGAACTACATATAACAGTGTTATCAATTGCATCATAATATGGGAATTTATGAATTTTCACTTGTGTTTCAGGGTTTTTTAACAATAAACGTGATAAATCTTGAAGCATCATCACTTTCATGGCGTCTAATTGTTCATCGTTAAAGAGTATAAAACGATCGCTCATTGTGTCACCTTCTAAAAGTTTAGTTCTACAGCATTTTGTACAGCTTGTCGTTCTCTTTCATCTTCTAATTTATCAATAATTGTACGTTGTATCGCACGTTCGACAGGCATTGCTGTAGCTAAATCACTTAAGTCTATAAGTGCTCGAATACTTGCTGCTTCTTCTGAAAGTTGCCCTTGTTTTGTCATAGTACGCAAGTCTTCGTTAAATTTAATAATTTGCTTTATACGTGCCGAATCTTGTAGTAGACTTTGTGCCTTAATAACATCGTGAAGTGTGTCACCATCTATATAATCTACATTAATCACCACAAAACGGTTTTTTAATGCTTCATTCATAGGTAACGTTCCAACGTATCCTTCATTGATTGCAGCAATAACTTTAAATCCTTTAGCGGCTTTAATCACTTCACCCGTAAATGGATTAGTGAGTTGACGTCTATAATCAAGAACGCCATTTAATATTGGTAATGTTTCCGGTTTTGCCATGTTGATTTCATCAATGTACAAAATATGTCCTTTTTTCATCGCTTGAATGACAGGACCATCTATAAAAATAATTTCTTGTTGGCCATTGTCATTCGTTTTTATAGTTTTAAATCCTAATAAGCTTTCAGTATCAAGGTCTACTGAACAGTTCACTTGATGCATAGGTATATTGAGTGTTTGACTCAAAGTTTCCGCAAGTTTCGTTTTTCCTGAACCTGTAGGCCCTTTAAGTAATATATTTTTATTTAATTGAAATAGCTTGACCGCATCTCCAAATACATTTTCATCAGCGTTTATATATCCCTTAGTTTGTGTCACTTTATTCACCCTTCTTAACAAGAAAAAAGACGTGAGTACAAGTGTACCCCCGTTTTTTTCATCATTTTTTAATTTTAAACTTCTTCAAAATATGTTTTATAGTAGCCGCCTACAAGGCCTGAATTATCAATAATTTGATAGTATTCTTCAGTTTCATTAACGACATCGTAAACTTTGCCTATCGTTAACATATGACTAACTTTGAATTTTTTGGCATCCACATGGACGACCTTTACTTGTTTGATTGGCGTTTTTTCTTTCCACGTTTCATGTAACATAATATCACCTTTTATGATTCATCTAGAGTTAATATAAACGACATGCCACTCACATCATTGATACGAATTGCACGTGTCTTATCTTGTTCATTTTTAAGTTGTTGATAAGGAAGTTCATTTAATTCAAGTTGTTTAATTGCAGTATTTAAATGTTGTTCGTCGCGTGCAGTAAACTCTATTTGTTCAACAATACCTACCTCAGGAAATTTTATAGGCGAAGATGGTGTGTATAAATGAACTTCTGTTCCTAAACCACCCTCATCTAAATGTAAAACAACCACCTTATTATCATCATGATCTTTAGTATACTCACCCAATGGCGTAAAACCAAAGACTTGTGTGAGCATAGAAAATGTAACCATTAATTCATTGGTTTTAATCACGATGGGACCTAGTCCTTGTATTTGATGCAATGGATTAACGCTACTATCTTCATACGGCATGCCAAGACCTACCCCTGAATTATGCTCATTTGAAAAAATTGAAAATGTTTGTTGAGTATCATCTGTAAATTCAAAATATGCGTGGCCATTCAGTAAACTTGGTTCAGAAAATGAAATGTCCGCACCATTTAAAATATCAGCATAATGCTCCAATCCTTCATTTGAAGGTGTTCTTAAACCAATAGAATCAAAATGACGGTATGGTTCAGATAAGCCTTGAGGTATTTCAACAAATTGAATACGTGTACCTGGCGATATATTTCCGTCACCGAATTGAATCGCACCATGATGTTTTTTATAATTCAGTCCAAGTGTGTGATGAAATAATTCAATCGTTTGATTTAAATTATCTGTAGCTAATGTAACGCTTCGAATACCACTCATGATACAACCTCCACTATAATCAACACTTAATATATGCTTAAGTGTATCATAAAGCGATAATTTTGTAGAGATTACAGTTTGAAACTTACTTTATAAAATTAAATGTGGTTGAGGCATAAAAGTCCGATTTATATAGTTCACTAAGCCTCGCATTTATAGTGGTATGACAGAAACATCATTGTTGTAGTAGTGTGCTGAGATATATATGAAGGTGTTAGAAAAAAAGAGTTGTGCACATTGTTTAGTGTCAATGATTTTAAAGAAACCCACCTCACAACAATGCTAGGTGGGTTAGTATTATTTACGCTTCTTACGATTCTAATAATAAATCTTCAGGATTTTCAATTAAATCTTTAATTGTTTTTAAGAATCCTACTGCTTCTTTACCATCAATAATGCGATGATCATAACTTAATGCTAAATACATCATAGGACGGTTTTCAATTTTGTCTCCATCAACAGCAATTGGACGTGTAATAATAGAATGCATACCTAAAATCGCAGCTTGGTTCCCATTAATAATTGGTGTAGACATCATTGAACCGAAAATACCACCATTAGTAATAGTAAATGAACCGTTCATCATATCGTCGAGAGAAAGTTTATTATCACGCGCTTTGGCAGCTAAGTTCGCGATTTCTTCTTCAATTTCAGCAAAGTTCTTTTTATCACAATCACGGACGTTTGGTACTAACAAACCACCAGGTGTTGATACCGCAACACCAATATCGTAGAATTGTTTCGTTACCATATAATCTCCATCGATTTCTGCATTCACTTCTGGATATTTTTTCAAAGCAGCGACTGCAGCTTTAGTAAAGAACGACATGAAGCCAAGCTTTGTACCGTTATGATCTTCCATAAATTTTTCTTTTTTACGTTTACGTAGATTCATTACATTTGTCATATCTACTTCATTGAAAGTAGTTAACATTGCTGTTTGGTTACTCACTTCAAGTAACTTTTTAGCAGCTGTTTGTTTTCTACGTGTCATTTTTTCTCGAATGACTGGTTTTGACGGCGTAGAAGGTTTTTGTGGTTTTGCTTCTGTTTGGGATGCTTTTTCTTGCGTTGTAGAAGCTTGAGATGTTGAACCTCGTTCTACATCTTCTTTTCGTACGATGCTTTGCACCTCATTTAAGCTAATACCTTTTTCACGTGCTGCACGACGCGCTGATGGTGTGGCATTAATTCTCTCATTGGATGTGGACGCTTGTTTTTCAGAATCTGTTGCTTGAGATGATTTCTGATTTGAAGTATCTTCGTTAGTTTTATTCGATTTTTCTTCAGTTGGTGTTGCACTTGATGCATTGCCACCACCTTCACCAACGACTGCAATAGCTTGTCCTACTTCTACAGTATCACCTTCATTGGCAAGTAATTCTTGAAGTGTCCCAGCTTCTTCAGAGACGACTTCCACATTGACTTTGTCTGTTTCTAATTCGAGGATGGCTTCACCTTTTTCAACTGTGTCACCAACTTGTTTTAACCATTCTGCAATGGTACCTTCTGTGATAGATTCTGCTAATTCTGGAACTTTTACCTCTGCCATTTTCAAATGCCCCCTAGATATTTAAACTTTTTTCAATAATGATATTTTGAACCAGTTTGTGAATTTCTCCGTCACCTTCTGATGGTGCTGCACGGTGTTTACGACCTTCATATTGAAGCGCAATGTCTTTATCAAGAATGCGTGAGAGTATAGGATATACATAATGCCAAGCCCCTTGGTTTTGAGGTTCTTCTTGAACCCATGTCACTGTATTGATACCCTCAAGTGACGATAATAATTGTGCCACTTCTTCTTCAGGGAAAGGATATAAGCGCTCAATTGCGACTAATAGAATTTCTGGATTAGGTTCTTTTTGAAGACGCTCTTTAAGGTCTATAAACATTTTACCTGTAGCTAAAATGACTTTTTTAACTTTTGAGGCATCGTAATCTTCAATTAATATTGGCTCAAAGCCACCTTGAGTAAATTCCGCAATTGGTTTTGCGACTGTTTTATTTCGTAATAATCCTTTTGGTGACATGATGACTAACGGTCGCATTGCATCCGTATTTAAGCTTGCTGCTTGTGCACGCAACAGGTGGAAGTAATTACTTGAACTTGACAAGTTACATACGGTCATATTATTTTCTGCAGCGAGTTGTAAGAACCGCTCTAAACGTGCTGATGAATGCTCTGGTCCTTGACCTTCAAACGCATGTGGTAAGAAGAAAGTGAGACCTGAGCGCTCTCCCCATTTGGCATTTCCTGAGAAAATAAAGTTATCGAAATACATTTGAGCCATATTAGAGAAATCACCAAATTGAGCTTCCCAAATATTAAAGGAAGATGGGTTTTCAACATTGTATCCATATTCGAAACCTACAACAGCAGCTTCTGATAATGGTGAATTGTGAATATCGAATGTTGCTTTTTGATTCGGCACATTTTGAAGTGGAACGAAAACATCACCATTTTCTTGGTCGTGTAATACAGCGTGACGATGACTAAATGTACCACGCTCACTATCTTGACCAGTCATTCGAATTGGTGTGCCTTCTTGCATTACTGTGGCAAAAGCAAGTTGTTCCGCATGCGCCCAGTCTACGAGTCCTGTTTCGCTATCAAATGCTTGACGTCGTTGTTCTAAAATACGATTCAATTTTTTAAACACATTGAAGCCTTCAGGGTAAGTTAACATTGCATCATTAATTTCTTTTAATCGATCAAACGAAAGCGCACTGTCATTACTCTCCAATGGTTTAGAAATGCCTTCTGGAATGTTCATATCGGTATTATTATTTTTATCATTTTTATCGATAGCATCGTGTGCTTCACGCATTTCTTTTTGAACACTTGAAATGACATTGTCCATATCTTCTTTAGTAATAATGCCCTCATCAATAAGCTTTTTACCGTAAATGATATCTACCGTGTCGTGTTTTCGAATGTTTTTATATGGTAACGGATTAGTAAGTGAAGGTTCATCCATTTCATTATGTCCGTAACGACGATATCCGACTAAATCGATGACAACATCTTTATTAAATGTTTTACGGAATTCCATAGCGATATCAATGGCTTCAATTGTTGCTTCTACATCATCTGCATTGACATGCATGATAGGAACATCATATCCTTTTGCAACGTCTGTCGCATAAGTCGTAGAGCGACCATCTATAGGATCCGTTGTGAATCCAATACGGTTATTTGTAATAATATGCAATGTCCCACCTGTAGAATAACCATGTAAACTGCCCAGGTTCATCGTTTCAAAGTTGACCCCTTGTCCTGGATAAGCAGCATCACCATGAATGATTATCGGCATACCTTGATTAAAGTTTGTTTCAATTTGGCCCGAACGATTAGTGTTATCTTGTGAAGCACGTGTGCGTCCAGTTACCACTGGTGCGACAACCTCTAAATGACTCGGATTATTTGCTAAAACAATGCGCTGTTCATGCCCGTGGTCATGAATGGTTTTTACACCACCTAAATGATACTTCACATCACTCGTCCAACCGGATGTTAAATTTAAGCTGCCATCTTCTGGTAAAAATTTCATCGCATCAGTATGCATAAATTCAGAAAGCATCATACTGTATGGTTTTTTAAGAATATGTGTCAACACATTTAAACGACCACGATGTGCCATACCAATTTGAATATTAGTAATATTTTCTTCAGAAGCACGTTTAATTGTGCGTGATAACATCGGTACTAATGCGTCCACACCTTCAATAGAGAAACGTTTTGCACCCACAAAGTTTTTGTGTAAGTATCTTTCGAATCCTTCTACATGAGCAAGTTGTTTAAATAAAGCTTTTTTCTCTTCAGTATTAAGATTTGCTTTATACGGCGTTTCAATACGACGTTTTAACCATACACGTTCCTTATTATTATTGATGTGTGTATACTCAAACGCGATTGGGCCTTTGTAGCGTTGCTCCATTCTTAATATTGCTTCATATGCATTATCATAAATATCTTTAAAGTGTTCTGATACGATGTCGGCAGATATACCTTCGAGCGTTTGTTTATCTAAATCAAAATCTTCTATTGTTAATTTAGGTAAATGTTTACGTTCAGGCTTATTTACAGGATAAATATCTGCTTGTAAATGCCCATATTGTCTAATGTTATCAATCAACCTCATAACACGTTTAATGGTGCTATCCCCTGAGCTTGTTTGATTTGACTTTTGTGATACAGTTGCTTCGCCATCTTTGATTGTGCTAAAGAGCACTTGTAAATCTTCAGTGACTGAACTTGGATCTTCTAAAAACTGATCATAGAGTTCTAACATTAATCCTAGATTCGCTCCGAAGTTTACAGGTGCCTCAGTCACCTGTTTATCGTTCTTCATAATCCACCCTCCACAGTATAAATAAAAACGCTTACAGGACAATCATAGCATTAATTTGTGAACATTTAAAGGCAAAAAAACCGTGCAATTTCTAGTTTTGACCGGCATTGAAATGAATTGTAAAAGTTGTAAATTTACCCACTTCACTTTGAACTGAAATGCGTCCATGATATTGCTTTACTAGCTTTTCAGCTATAGATAAACCTAATCCATTTCCACCTTGATGACGCGATCTAGACTTATCAACTCGATAAAAACGATCAAAGATATAATTAATATCCTCTTGAGGGATGCCCGTACCATGGTCAGTAATATCAATTAATACTTGATTGTTAATGAATCGTGTCGATATGTCTATTTGTTTATTAACTGTGTCATATTTAATAGCATTGTCAAAGAAAATAAGTAAAATTTGTTCAAAGTGAAAGGCATTGATGTTTAGATAAATGAAATCTTGATTCGTATTAAATGTAAACGTATAAGCATCATGTATTTTACGAATAGCTCGAATACGTGTTTTTATTTCTTCATTAATATCTACTTTTTCAATATGATGCTCTGCGTTCCCCATATCATTTTTAGTTAGTAATAATAATTCTTCCACCAATTTCGAAATGCGATTCATTTCCTCAATTGAGATAGACAAGGATTCCTCTAAAATATCCGGATCTTTCTTTCCCCATCGTTTAATCAAACTTAAATGACCTTGAATAATCTGTAATGGTGTTCTTAATTCGTGAGACGCATCTTCAACAAATTGGCGTTGTTGATTAAATGAATCTTCTAGTTTGATCATCATACTGTTAAAGGTGTCAATGAGTGCATCCGTTTCTTCGTAATTCGTTGGAACGGCTAATTTTTCTTGGAAGCCATCTCGGCGAATTTGAGTCATTTTCTCTGTAATAATATTAATAGGTTTTGTAATTTGTGATGAGAAAATGTAACTAATAATGGCTGTTACAAAAAGTGCGATTAACCCAAATATGAATGCTAAATACGCAATGAAGGTTAATAAATCATCATACACTTCTAGTGAGTGTACAACAGTCACATACCCTTTAAAATAAGGTGTATCAACAGGCGTGTTAATGATGATAAATGACCCTTCGTCGTTTTTTGTGATATTGATATTTCTATAACTAACAGGATGAAATTCTGGTGAAAATTTAATAGATGATGTGCTTGAATTTTCAAAAATTTTACGTTGATAGTGGTCATGCAAGATGACCTTTTGATAACTATTGGTCACTGCATTAAATTCCACTGTTGTAATACGTTGTATGGGTTTGGTTTCTAATAAATTGTAAATGTCATCGACACTACGTTCAGCTTTTTCAAGTTCATTTTGTTTCAATAAACTGCTAATAGCATAAATGATAAGTAAGCAAAATATAAAAATAATTAAGAAAGTAATAATTGTCGTTACAAGTGTCCATTTTGTTTTCAATGTGGATTGTTTCATTTTCTTATCACGTATCCTACGCCTCTAACCGTTTCGATTAATTTTTGCTTACCGATAGGCTTTAATTTGTTTCTTAAATAACGAATATATACATCTACAACATTCGTCTCAACGGCCGACTCATAGCCCCAAACATGATCTAAAATTTGCTCCCGATGTAAAACGTGGTTTTGGTTTTCTGCTAATACGAGTAATAAATCAAATTCTGTTTTAGTGAGTTCAATATTTTGTGACTCATATGTCACGCTAAATCCATGCTTATCGATAATTAAGCCATCGATGTTAATAATGTCAGGGTTGGACTGATGGTCTTCCGAATATCGTCTCACCAATGCGCGCATTCGAGCTAATAATTCCTCGATTTCAAAAGGTTTAACAATATAATCATCTGCACCAATATCTAAACCTGTTACTTTATCATAAATTTCACCTTTAGCTGTTATCATAATGACCGGTGTATCTTTTTGAGCTCTTAGACGTTTGCAGACTTCGAGACCATCCATTTCTGGAAGCATTAAATCTAGGAGAATCAAATCGTAATTTTGTTGTAATGCTTTATTAAGGCCTGATAAGCCATCATTTGTGATGTCTACATCATAATTTTCGTGTTTTAATTCTAATTCTATAAAACGTGCTAAATTTTGTTCGTCTTCTATTATAAGTACCTTTTTCATTATGCCACCTCACCTCTATCATATTTCAAAATGAGGACAGATAAAAGTTTTTTCAAAAATTTCAAAGGTTTTAATTGACAATCATTCTCAATAAGGTATAATGTAATTGAAAATGATTCTCAATCGCAACGACCCCCCACTACAATTCGTTCTTTTGATTGAGGCATTTTCAAGTACTATCCCCTTTTATATGCCCGTATAAAAAAATAGTCGTTTTGATTAAACGTTAAATTTAAGCTGTTACACCGATGTGTAGCAGCTTTTTTGTATGCGAAAATTAGCCCTTAAATGATACATAAAGCGAAACTTTAATCATTCTCTATATTTTCTGCCTTAAACGATTTATAACGCAGTTTTAGCGTCTAATTGATACTGTTTTTTATAAATATGAGGCATCAAATTTTTAATTCACAATCATCAAATACACTTTGTGTCTACCCAAATTGAGCATGACTATATACCAAAATGAATCCAATTTAAATAGCCAACAAAGTTCATATAACAAATGAATTTGTTGGCTTTGATTGAAGCTAGAGCGCTGTTTCAATGCGTCTAAACAATTGATATTTAATTCGTCTTATATTTTAAGTGGTTTTCGTAGTATCAGTTGTGTTAAAACGATACAGAATAAGCCCCCAATAATACCAGCAATGATGTCAGTTGGATAGTGAACACCTAAATATACGCGAGACGTAGAGATTAATAATATCATGAGTGCACATAAAGCGATAACCACCATCTGTGATTTACCTTTTAAAATTCGGCGACAAATATAAATGAGGCTACCAAAAAATGCTGTCGATCCCATTGCGTGACCACTTGGAAAGCTAAAGCCTGTAATGTCGATTAATCTTAAAATAGTTGGTCTTTCTCTATCAAAGATATTTTTTAAAATTGGGTTTGTAGCTCCTGATATCATCATCGTTAACGCGAAGAATAAAGCTTCAATTTTATATTTGTAAAACATTAACAATGCAATCATCATTAAAGATAAACACATCATTGCCCATACTTCTCCCACTTGAGTCGCACCAAAGAAAATAGAAGTAGAAATGAAGCTTTCTGAAGAATATATAAACTCATAGACTTCATTATCAATCCATTTACCTAGTCTTGATTCATGGAACATTGCAATCACTGCAAATATGAGTGTAAAAACAATCAGTAATGAAATTCTTTTCCAATGATTCATGATAGGCCTCCTTATGATGATGTTGCATCATTAATAATTTTATTAAGTAAAGCATCTTTCGTTAAACTTTCAGTGAATGTGCCCATATTTTGAATAATTTGATGGCGTGTATTTTCTATTTTTTCAAGTTCAGGACATAACGTTTCAATTGAGAGTTCAGATTCATCTAACATAGATGCGTATCCTTGTTTTTCAAAATATTTCGCATTATCAATCTGGTCGCCACGTGATTGATCAAGACCGAGCGGAATTAAAAGCATCGGAATTTTTAACGTTAAAAATTCATATATCGCATTTGATCCTGCTCTTGAAATGACGGTATCAGTGATTGCTAAGATGTCCGTAAGTTCATCTTTTAAAAATTCATATTGAATATAGCCTTCTTTGTTAATAGATTCGTCTTTAAGATTTTTACCGGTAAGGTGCACAATTTGATAAGTTTTAAGCAATGTAGGAAGTTGACGACGAATCGCTTCATTAATTTTCAAACTACCCATGCTTCCACCCATTACAAGCAGGACTTTTTTCTCGTCATTGAAGCCTGTTCGTTCATAGCCTCGTTTGGGGTTCCCGTGTTTTAAATCTTCACGGATTGTTGCGCCTACAAAATCTGCTTTATCACGTGGTACATATTTTAAAGTTTCTTCAAATGTAACATATAATTTTTTAGCAAATTTCATACTGATTTTG
The DNA here is from genome assembly GCF_011394325.1 of Staphylococcus sp. 11007852. Taxonomy (NCBI): domain Bacteria; kingdom Bacillati; phylum Bacillota; class Bacilli; order Caryophanales; family Staphylococcaceae; genus Staphylococcus; species Staphylococcus sp. 11007852. The sequence continues at coordinate 77,000 of NZ_JAANBJ010000018.1, forward strand.
TTGGCTAATCCAGGAGTTAAATCGGATTCATGGATAATTGTAGGGATATTTAATGTTTTTGCAGCTAGTACGACTGGAACTGAGACAAATCCACCTTTAGAAAATAAAATGTCTGGTTTTTCTTTTTTTAGAATACGTCGTGCATCCCATATCCCTTTCATCACTTTAAAGATGTCTTTCGCATTTTCAAAAGATATATAGCGTCTTAATTTACCACTTGATATCGCAAAATAAGGTGTATGTGGGAGTTGCGACGTTATCATTTCACGTTCGATACCCTGATGAGATCCAATATACATTGTTTCGTGTCCATGTTGTTGTGCAGTCGGAATTAAACTTAAATTAACTGAGACATGACCGACTGTACCGCCTCCAGTAAATGCTATTTTAACCATATTAACCCTCTATTCATTCAAATTTTTGTAGTATGCGTAAAACGGTTCGCCTTTATCAAATGGAAATTCATTACTTGTCATTTCTCCCGTTTTTATAAAGCCATTCTTTTCAAATAAACGTTGTGCACGCGCATTTAGAGAGAAAGTATCTGTAAGTATTACGCCTACTTGATGCGAATGTGCAATGTCAAATGCAAAATCAAATAATTGTTGTGCCACACCTTTGTATTGAGCGGAAGCTACGAGACGATGAATGACATACGCATTTGAAATAGAGATGGGCCAATCAATGTCATTGTACCAATCTGGTACTTTTTGATCGATAACGATAAAGCCTTTTATAATGCCATCTTCCTCTAAGACATACATATTATCGGATTGGATATCTGTTTCGAAGTGTGTTTTTAATGGATAACGGTGATCCCATTGTGGATTACCATCTTGGTCCATAAGTATTTTAGCATCTTCGGTTAAATTGACAATTGTGTCAATATCATCGAATGTAGCATGTCTAATCATTTCAATTGCTCCTTAATTTGTTTTATCGTTTTATCTAAGACAGGATCTTCTTTAGCTGCTTTTTCAACAAGTAATTGTGTGAACTTTTGATTTGATTGTTTATCAAATTCTCCTGTGACTTTTAAATTATTTGCTTTCTGGAATTGAATGACCGCAGCTTTTAGGGAAGCATCGTATTGGTTATCATTTGACGCTATTTTGTATCCTAATGCGTCTAATCCCACTTTAATAGATGTAACATGTTTATTATTGTCACCTTCTTTAAAAGTTTGATCAGATGGAATCACTGTTAATTTTTCAAAAGCTGCCCCTTTAATGTCTACATCAGGGTGAATCCCTTTTCCGTGTATAAATGTTTTATGTGGTGTGAGCCACTTCATTTCAGTGAATTTTAAAATAGAACCATCGTCAAATTCTCTTGTTGTTTGAACAATCCCTTTTCCAAATGTTTTACTGCCATATATTTTAGCGATTTTATAATCTTTCATTGCTCCTGTAAAAATCTCTGAAGCACTTGCAGACCCTTCGTTGACTAAGATTGAAATATTCAAGTCAGAAACATGTTCTAAAGGGTTACCTGATGTTTTAACAGCCTCTTGTTGTTTACCTTTTTCTAAATAAAGTACGGTTTTACCTTTATCTAAGAAAATATTAGACATTTTGACAGCTTCGTCTAAAAGGCCTCCTGGATTATTTCTTAAATCAATAACGATATTTTTAGCGCCAGATTTTTGAGATTTTTGAATCGCTGATTTTAATTCACCAGCAGTTCCTTCTTGGAACTTATTTACTTTGAACACAGTCACTTGCCCTTTTGTTTCAACTTCTACACTTTTAACGTGAATGGTATCTCTTTTTACAGTAAAATCTTTAGATTCGTTGCCTCTTTTAATCGTTAAAGTCACTTGAGTGCCTTTTTCTCCTCGAATCTTAGGAATAATGTCATTTAAACTTTTTCCTTTAATGGATTTTCCATCAACTGCTTTTAATACATCTTTTGGTTTTAAACCTGCTTTTTCGGCTGGAGAGCCTTTCATTGGACTTGTAATCATGATTTGATTACCTTTTTGTTGCATCTCAGCACCAATACCGACAAAGTCTCCAGTAACATCTTCGTTAAATGCTTTGGATTTATCTTTAGGGATAAATTCTGTATATGGGTCATTTAACCCTTTTGTCATCCCGTTAATCGCATTTTGCAATAATTTATCTTTATTTGGGGATTTATAGTAGTCTTTCGCTAGTGTTTCATAAACTTTTGTTAATTTATCACTATTTTCAGCGACCTGCTGATTTTGTGTGTTAAGATGCCACAAGTAAATACTGCCTAAAACGATAATTGTTGTTAATATAATAGTGAAAATAATCCCGATAATAAAGTGGGATAAAGACACATATTTTTTATTTTTTTCAGTATGATGTTTTTTACGAGGCAACATTGTAACACCCTTTCCTTTTATATGTAAAATAAAAAGAGTGAGCATGAAATCAAATGTTTATAGATTTGATTTCTTCGTCTCACTCCTCGAATATAGAACCATTGTCATCATAAATGTATACGTGGTTAATGCTGCAAAACATACATTAAATGCGAATAGAGGAAGACGTTAAAAACGGCGCCATTCTTGGAATTCTTCATATAATGTATCAAATACAGACATAGAAAGTGTGTAATTCCCTTCCGTCTCGACATAGTTAGATAGTTTATCAAAGTCAGACTCTTGTTTAGGGAAATCGAAATCATCGTACACCATTTCTGCAAAAGCCCCTTCCTCGTTGGGACGACCTCTCACCGTGAGGAGGAAATGATAAAAAGACGCATCTTTCATTATTTCACCGTAACTTCAATGACTTTTGATTCACCTTTAGTTAAAGTGGTTTGATCTTTAATCGAAATGTGATCTGTTTGGTCTGTATTTGTAATAATTACGGGTGAAATCGTTGATTTGGCATTTTGATCAATATAATCGATATCAAATTCTACTAATTTATCGCCAACTTTGACATGATCGCCACTTTCAACGAATGTTTTAAATCCTTCACCATTTAATTGGACAGTGTCTAACCCGATATGCACTAAGACTTCTAAACCATTGTCAGCTTTAAGTCCAATGGCATGCTTTGTTGGAAAGACATTATCTACAACACCTGAAATCGGTGATACAACAATACCTTCTGTCGGTTTAACACCAAATCCTTCACCCATCATTTTTTGTGCGAAGACTGGATCAGGAATATCATCAATTTTAACAAATTCCCCTGTAATTGGCGTATAAATTTCAATATCTTTACGCGCTTCATTTCCTTTACTAAATAATTTTTTAAACATCATAATCGCTCCTTTATTGTTCAAAATGTTGAATTAAATCTCCGTATCCAAGTTCCTCTAATTTATGATAAGGAATAAATTGTATCGCTGCAGAGTTGATACAATATCGTAAGCCACCAAGCTCACGCGGTCCATCATTGAAAACATGACCTAAATGACTATTGCTGTCTTCTGAGCGGACTTCTGTACGAATCATACCAAAAGATTTATCAACAAGTTCAATGATATCTTCATTGTTAATCGCTTTAGAAAAACTTGGCCAACCACAATTTGATTCAAATTTATCATTTGATGTAAATAACGGTTTTCCAGAAATTTTATCTACATAAATACCTTTTTCATAGTGATTCCAATATTCATTGTCAAACGGAGGTTCAGTACCATCTTGTTGTGTCACTAAATATTCTAAGTCGGTTAAATCTTTTTTATCTTTCTTAATCATGATGATCACTCCAATGTCGTTCTATAAATGCTTTGCGACCTGAACCGAGTTGATATTGTGCATAATGCAACGGGTTTTTCTGATAATAATTTTGATGATAGGCCTCTGCAGGATAAAAGTTTTTATACGGTTCTACAGGTGTAATCACAGGCTTATCAAAAATTTTAGCATCATTTAATGCTTTAATTTTAGACAAGGCTAATGCTTTTTGCTCCTCATTATGATAAAAAATGACTGGGCGGTAATGTTCGCCTCTATCAAAAAACTGGCCTTTATTATCAGTTGGGTCAAATGTTTTGAAGTAAATATCCAACATTTGCGTATAGCTGATTTGTTTCGGGTCATATTCTATTTGTACTGCCTCAACGTGACCTGTTGTGTCAGAGCATACGGCTTCATAAGTGGGGGTTTCAACGTGACCACCACTATACCCTGAAATGACGGATTCAACACCATCGTAAGAATCAAATGGTTTTACAAGACACCAGAAGCATCCTCCTGCAAAAGTAGCTAATGCCATAATATCACGCCCTTTTAAGAATTATGTTCTTTTAAAACGACGACACCAATTGCACCCGTTCCCGTATGCGTAGATATGATAGGTGTAGTAAAATTTGTGTCAAAATTTGAAAAATCAAACGTTTCTTCAATTTTATCTTTCACTTTTTCTAAGAAATCATTCGCATTGGCATGCACAATGGCTGCGGATTTAATTTTACCGTCACCTAAAAATTGAGCTAAATCTTTCGCTAAATACTTCGCACATGCCCCTTGTGTTCGTGAGCTATGAACAATTTCTAGATTGCCATCAATCAGTACACCGACAGGCTTAATTTTCATTAAGTTACCAAGCATACCTTTCGCTTTACTAATACGACCACCTTTGATTAAGCGATCTAATTTACCAATTACAACATACAGTTTAATATTGTTTTGTAATTGATGAACTTTTTCAACAATAGTTTCAGTAGGTAGACCTTCTTCAATCCACTGAACGATATGCTGAATTTGATATCCTAATCCATAAGTGATAGATTTTGAATCAATAACAGTCACTTTACCATCTACCATTTCACTGGCTTGAACAGCGGTTTGATACGTGCCGCTAAGGCCAGAAGATAAATGAATACTAATGACTTCTGCACCCTCTTGAGTTAAAGCTTCGTATGTTTCAACAAATCTTCCTAATGGGGGTTGGCTTGTTTTTAAATCATTGTTGTCGTCTTCTAAATATTGTGTGTATGTTTCTGAAGAAATTTCCTCTTGGTCAACATAAGATTTACCATTAACCGTCACACTTAATGGCACGATGTGAACGTTATGTTGTTCTAAAAAACTAGGATCTAAATCTGATGTTGAATCTGTTACTAATATACGTTGCATTGATTAAACCTCCGTGATTACTTCCTAACTAAATGCAGAAAAGTATGTGGGTATTTATTTTTTTCATCAATTTCGCCCTCAATTGCTGATTCTACTTCCCAATCTTCAAACGAATAGGGTGGGAAATAAGTGTCAGCTTGAAACGTGTCATCGATAACTGTAATATACATATCATCCACTTTATCCATAAACATTTCAAATAATGATTGACCACCAAAAATGAAAACATGGCCTTCTAACTGTTCGATGTCTTTAATATCATGAATCACCTCAACACCATCAGCTTTAAAATCTTTATTACGTGTTAAAACAACATTTTTTCGATTTGGTAAAGCTTTTCCAATAGAATCAAAGGTTGCACGTCCCATTACTAAAGTATTACCAGTTGATAATTTTTTCACGTGTTTTAAGTCATTCGGGAGATGCCATGGTAATTGATTATTAAAACCAATGCCTCTATTTTTATCATGAGCAACTAAAATGGATAATGTCATTTGACTCACTCCTAGTTATGCTAAATTTAAAATCTCAAATCAATCCATTAACAAATACACGTTGAGTTAATTATACCGCAATTGGTGCTTTTATGATGGGATGAGATTCATAATTTACTATTTCCAAATCTTCGTATTCTAAATCAAATATAGATTTATCTGTATTAATTTTTAGTGTTGGCGGTGCAAAACTTGATCGTGCTAATTGTGTTTCGACAGCGTCAATATGGTTGCTGTATATATGAGCGTCGCCAAATGTGTGAATGAATTCACTGACCTCAAGATCACATTCTTTTGCGATTAAATGAGTCAATAAGCTATAACTTGCTATGTTAAAAGGTACCCCTAGAAAAATATCAGCACTTCTTTGATATAACTGACAACTCAATTTTCCATCTTGGACATAAAATTGAAATAAGGTATGACAAGGTGGTAGTGCCATAGACTCAATTTCTGCAGGGTTCCATGCACTAATAATATGACGTCTAGAATTAGGGTTATGTTTAATGTTATCAATTAATTGCGCCAATTGGTCAATATGTTGACCATTAGGTCCAACCCAGTCTCTCCATTGTTTCCCATATACATTACCTAAATCCCCGTGCTTTCGCATAAAATCATCATCATTTAAAATGCGAGTTTTAAACTGAGACATTTCGTCTTGATACACTTTATTAAATTCCGAATCTTGCAAAGCACGATGTCCAAAGTTTGTCATATCTGGGCCTGTATAATCATCAGATTGAACATATTTTTCAAAGGCCCATTCATTCCAAATATTATTATTATATTGCAATAAATATCTTAAATTTGTATCTCCACGTATAAACCAAATCAATTCGGTTGCGATCAGCTTGAATGATACTTTTTTAGTTGTTAGTAAAGGGAAACCTTTATTTAAGTCAAAGCGTAATTGATGACCAAATTTTGAAATTGTTCCAGTACGAGTACGGTCATCTTTTGTTGCTCCAACATTTAATACTTCTTGACATAGTTGATGATATGCTTGATCAAAAGGATTCATGTGCGCCACCTCTTTCTCTTTATTACTATAATAAATTATTTGATACTTATTATAAATTAAAAAGGGAGATATGGCTCATATTTTGAATGCCACATCTCTCTTTTTTACTTACAATATGACTCATTAAATTGAACGCTAGGTTTATGAATGACAATGTGTGTCAAAAGCATCTTTGATATCCATAGCTATATCATTAATATCTCGGCCTTCAATGTGTTCACGGGGAATAAAGTGAACAAGTTGCGTGCCTTTAAATAATGCATAGGATGGACTGGATGGTACTTGTTGAATATAGTCACGCATTTTTGCTGTAGCAGCCTTATCCTGTCCCGCAAAAACGGTTACTTTATGTGTCGGTTTATTTTCATTTTGCTCCGCTACAGCTACAGCTGCAGGTCGAGCTAAACCAGCTGCACAGCCGCATGTAGAATTGATTACAACAAATGTCGTTGCATTCTCTGACACTTGATTCATATAGTTTTCGACATCTTCTTCACTTTCTAGACTTTCAAAGCCATTTTGTGTTAATTCAGCGCGCATTTGTGCGGCAAGTTCTTTCATATATGCATCATAAGCATTCATGTTAACATCTCCCTATTGATTTCGATTTGCGATTTGTTTCCAAACAGAACCTAAGGCGGCTTCACCATTTTCAATTCGCGCAATAGCCATTTCTATTTGTAACTTCACTTCGTATGCGTCATCATTTTGATGAGCTTTAAGCGTTTTTAATTGGTCTTGTCCACCTTCATCGAACAAAAACATTGCTGCACGCCAGCGAACAATTTTTTGTGGATCTGACAGTGCTTTTTCCATTTCCGGCAATGCTTCTTTGTATCCAAGGTCACTTAATCCATCACCAGCAGTTCGACGTACAGCAGGATTTTTATCACGCAACCCCTTATATAAATATGGTAATGTTGCTTTATTTTCTATCATACTCAATAATACTACTGCTTCTCGTCTTAACGGTACTTTATCTTCCTTTAAAGCAGCATCTAATAATGGATAGTCTTCAACTGTAGGCTTTGGAAAAGATTTTAACATACGTAAACGTTCGTTCCAGCCTGATGTTTGTTGGTATGTCTCTAGTGTAACATGTTTATAAAGTTTTTGAGGTACATGTATATCACTTTCTTGTGCATCTTTCACGAGTGTATGAAGTGTATCTTTTGGGTATAGTGCGCTAATTTCAGTCTCCACATGTGACATGACTTCATCCATTTCACCGTATCTAATACCCAATAGCTCCCATTTACGCATGAAAACAACATTATCACCCGCTTTTTGTGCAGAAGTCATGGCCTCGACAAAATGATCTGGTAATTGATGTCGCAATTCCTCATTACCTGATGTTAACTTAATTTGGTATGGGATATTTTTAAACTTCAAAATTTCCACTGTGACTTCACCAAAATGCGTATCTGGCTCAACTGAGTGTGTTGACGCAATACTTCCATGAGTTAATGATTCTGTGATTTGAGGTAACACGCTTTCCCATTCAGCTTTCGGTGTTTTGTCAACAGCAATAAAGTCGAGTACGTGAAAAATTGATTTGACATCTTGAATGGCAAGCAACGCATTAATAAATTCTGGTTGTTCTTTTTTGATTTCAGTATACGTATTAGATTGATTGTCCGCCCTTTTTTGAGACAAAATAATCTTCATTGTATTTGGACTTGGAGTAGGTTCAACTTTTACAATTTCCATAAAATGTCCCCCTATTGTAATTCATTGCCTAATTGTTGAATTTGTTTTCCAACTGAACACTCTTTTATGCAAAAATGATGTGCTTTCGTCTTATTCTGAGATTGTCTGATATGTGTTTTGATCATACATTGCTCACAATATTGGTTCATTAATTGGTCAATTTTTGAAACAGCACGTTTTTTTGTTTCTGTAAACACAATCATCACTCCTTAAATTAGCACACACAATAAACATTATGGTAACATGTATTCCCTTTTCAATGAAATATTTAAATTTCAAGCATACGTTTTTCTCATAGACATGCAAAACTTTTGTTACATCTATTGATATTTATATTTATTTTAATTATTATAATTAAGTTGAGATTGATTTAATTATTGTGGCAATTCAAGTCGGATTATTATCAAGTCCTTAAATTCAATGTAGGCAATTTTAGAAGTATAGAAGCGGTTTCTAAACACCCGCTTAATCAAAATTTAGGAGGAATTTCATGTTTAATGAATGGTTAGGTTTAGTTGCTTTTTTAATGACTTTTATTTTATTGGTTTTAATGTTTCGGTTATTTGGTCCCCAAGGTTTAATGGTTTGGGTCGCTATAGGAACGATGATAGCCAATATACAAGTGATAAAAACAGTAGATATTTTTACGATATCTGCGACGTTAGGTAATGTTATGTTTGCATCAATATATTTAGCAACTGATATACTTAATGATATATATGGACGTAAAGTCGCAAAGCGAGCGGTATGGATGGGTTTTTTTTCGACATTAATCATGATTATTTTGATGCAAATTTCATTGAGTTTTCAACCAAGTACAGCTGATATCGCACAAAGCGCTTTGGATACAATTTTTGGGTTGGTGCCCCGTATTGCTTTAGCTTCAATTATTGCTTATATTATAGGTCAATATATCGATGTCTTTATCTTTAGCTGTATTAAGCGGATTTTTAGTTCAGACCGTACATTTTTTATACGAGCATATGGAAGCACAATGTTAAGTTCAATTATCGATACAGGTATTTTTGTAATCATAGCATTTTTAGGTGGACCTTTACCTAATGATGTAGTGTTTGAAATTTTTGTTACGACGTACGTTCTTAAGTTAATCGCTACAATTTTCAATGTGCCTTTTGGATATTGGGCTAAATGGCTGTATCGTAAAGGGAAAATTAAACCTTTTCAAATTGATTAAATATAGGATAAAACTAAGGAGAGTGAACAATAGACGTTCATTCTCTTTTTTTATCGCTTCGTGTTACTATTATTTAGAGGTGTTGATATGGCAAAAATATATTTTGATGCTGCATCACAAGGCAATCCAGGTTTAAGTACTTATGGTGTGGTAATTGTAGAAAATCATCAGCGTTATGTATTTGCTGATGTAATTGGAGAAAAAGAGAATCATGAGGCAGAATGGGAAGCGTTGTTAATTGCATTAAAACAAGCGCAAAATTTGAACGTCTCTAATGCCCTCATACATACAGATTCAAAATTAATAGAAGATGCAGTGAATCGTGAGTTTGTTAAAAATGCTAAGTATAAACACTATTTGACATCATATTTAGCTCTATCCAATGCTTTTGACCTGTGTTTTGTCAAATGGATTCCTAGAGAACAAAATAAAGAGGCGAATATGTTGGCGCAATCAAAGCTGTATCAATATACAAAAAAACGAAGTTAAAAGTGGAACACCGAAGTTTGAATTAAGCGTTATTTTAATGAACAGTTAAACATAATACGTTTAACGCTAAAAATGTATTGACATAGCCTTCAACATTCATTGATGAGTGCTGAAGGCTATGTCATTTGTTATATTCGATGCTTAATTTGATTATGAAATCTTCTCAATAATGTTTCATACATTGTTTTAAAAGAGTGATCTCAAGTAGCGATGGGAAACTCGTAATTCATGTGCCTCACATATTCGAAGCGCATGCATAATATTGTGCTCATAGAGTAGGTATTGTTCTAAATTTTTAAAGTTGATAGGTACATTGTCTTCAATACGTGCTAATCGCTTCGATAGTTTTAAATCATCAAGATGTGTTTGGATTTTCTTTTGTTGTCCTGGTGTAAGATGATGCATATTTTCAAGCACACCCTCTACTGAGTGGTATGCTTGAATAAGTTTAATGGCTGTTTTTTCACCTATCCCCTTAACACCTGGGTACCCATCCGCACTATCTCCCATAAATGCTTTAATATCTATTAATTGTTTAGGCTGTAATGCGTACTGTGATATAAATGCTTGTTCGTCGACTTTTACATATTCAGTGAATCCTTTTTTAATTAACCAAATTTCTACGTTTTTAGAAGCACATTGGAGTAAATCACGGTCGCCTGTAACAATGACAACTTGAGCGTCTTCTACATCATTATAATGACTTGCAATCGTTCCAATAACGTCATCTGCTTCATAATGAGATACACCTATATTATGAAATCCTAATGCTTCAGAGATGTGCTTAACATGATCAAATTGTGGTAATAATGCTTCTGGCGGCTCCGTCCTATTTTGCTTATATCCTTCGAAAATTTCGTTTCTAAAAGTTGCTTTTCCCATATCCCAACATACAGCTACATGTGTTGGATCAGATTGTTTAATCGCAGTATAGATGTGACGAATAAAACCTTGTGTGCCATTTGTGGGTAATCCTTTGGAAGTGAACATGTACTGCTTATTCACGCTTGTCGCATAAAAATGTCTAAACAATAATGCCATACCATCAATTAATAATATTTTTTTACTCATGTGAATCCTCAATTTCTAAAGTATTTTGTAATTTAGGTAATATTTGTTTGATTTGTGCCACTAATTGATTATCAATACGATATGAAATGACTTGGTCTATTTCGCTTTGAGCAACTTGCTCTAATTCATTTAGAAGTGACTTTCCTTGTTGAATCAATAATTGATTACGCTCAAGTAATGCTTTTTTTAGATGCTCTATAGGTGTTTGTAAATGTTGGAGCGTCTTCTCTTTGATTGCTTCTTGGATTTCTTTTTGTCCTTGTGCTTGAATAATTTTCTTTTTCGTTAAAGATTTAGGCAACGAAGCTACAAAAGTGTCTAAATCAAGTTTTAAATAAGGTGTCTCAAGTTGGTCTAATTGAAAAGTTAATTTTGGTTGTACCAATACATGTAGTTCGTGCAATGCTTTTAATGTAGGGATGCATTGATGTTCAAAGTGATCTATGAAACAGCGTTTTAATCGTTCAACGATTAAAGTTTGTTCTAAGTATAGTTTTTGATGAACATGATCTAAATAACGTTTAGAAGCTGCTAGTTTTTCTTGTTTAAAATCATCTGTATTTGTCATTTGGCCGTTAAATACTGCTTTGATATCATCTAACAATTGTATTTTTAAACGTTCATGAAGATGATAAAGTTGATCAGAAATTTCATTTTCAGCCTGTTGGGCAGTTGTTGATAAAATTTGAGCATCAAATACGTGAGGTGATCGTATTGTTTTTAAACGTTCATGTTGGTGTGTTCGTTTCGTGCTATCTTTCTCAAAATCAAGCACCATTACGTTTAAAGCATCGTATATGTAAAGAAGTTGATGATTCAATTGTGACTCTAATACTTCTTTTGATTCTACTTGTGCAAAATCATCTACACGCGCTTTAAGTTTCTCTAGACCAGCATCACCATGTATTAAGGCATTTCGACTAGATACTCCAAACACTTCAGGTGTCATTCCCACTTCATTTAATGCACTTTGTACATAGTTCATTACAGCGTAACGGTCTTCATCTGTTTCTGCAAGGTCTGTCGCATTGACAACCATTTTAAACGCTTGGTTTTCCATCAATTGATTCATTTCTTTCATATGTTGAATAAACGCTTTGTCATTATCTGTAAATGAATGGTTAAAGTAACTCACGTAAATAATTAAATCTGAAGTTGTTAAAATCTTTTCAGTTTCATTAGTGTGACGTTGATTATTCGAATGCAATCCTAACGAATCAATAATAATTTTATCTTTTAGCCATTCCAATGGTAATTGAAGATGTACAGTTTTTACAAATGTTGCATATTGATCTTCTGCACTCCACTTTTTAATGTCATCTTGTGCAATCGCCATCGTTAAACTGTCTTTAGTTAAGCGTGAATATAGATCATAATTTTGTTCTACAGCGTGAATAAAGGCTAAACGATTCTTATCAATATTAGCTTTAAGTTTTGTTTTATCCTCTTTTAAAAATGCTTCGATAGAAGAAAATGTGTACCCTGCAACTTCCGTGACATCATTGATCTCTGAAAGTAAGGTAGATTTAGATTTAAATGTAATCGCATTGTTATGACCATATGATATTTCGGTCGTCGCTGCAGTCGTTGGGTTAGGTGAGCTTACTAAATATTGATCTCCTAATAATGCGTTGATTAAACTGCTCTTCCCAGCGCTAAACGTTCCGAAGACACCGATTTTGATGATATGTTGATCCATGCGTTTTAGCGTGTCATCAATATTATTTTTTGTCGTTTGGAATAAAGGTAACTCTTGTAGCGTTTCTAACGAAGACTTAATTTTTTCTATTTGCGATACGTGATGTTTTTGATCCTTTGAAGCTTGCGATATATCTACTTGAGCGTTTTGGTTTATAGTTTGTGGTTCATAGTTTATCGGTGTACGATCTATCAGTTTATCCAATGAATCATCTAAATGAATATAATAATGTTGATAATTTTTCGTATCTAAAGATGCTTTTAACGCACGAAGTTCTACATATTGCGAATATAGGTTAGCGTCTTCATTATTGGTATTTGTTTCTTCAATAATATCAATGGATGATACGATGCGGGTATCTAATGGTTCACTTGATTTCAAGACGTACTGTCGTATTTGTTTCATTAAGTTTTCAGAAAATGTCAATACATATTGATTGCTAATTTGTATTTGGGTCTGATACAAATCTGTGATTAAGTCAACTGGAATGTCAAAGTTTTGATTGACAATTTGATGATTTAAACCTTGATCATGTATAAAGCGTGTCAAATAAGACATATCTTCACGCATGGGCTTTGCTATTTCTTGCGTGACTTTATTTTGAAGGGCGTCCATCAACGTATTTAAGCGTGACTGACGTATTTCCTCTAATTTTTTTTGTTTATTAAACCAACCACCCACTTTAAAATCTTTTGCATTACTTTCTAAATAATGACGTATATGTTCACGCATATCATGTGTCATGACGTAAGCATTATCTAAAATGTGTTTTCGATTGTTATATAAATCTGTTTTTAAAGTAGATTTGTTGCTTAATCGTGCGGATTCCTCTTGAACAGCTTGATTTTGTTTAAAAGTGTCATAGGCATGGTCAAATTGGTCAACTTCAATATTTAACTGAGACAATATATCATTCATTTTTTGTTCCAAATAATCTGATTGATGTTGAGTGATAAAATCGACCATTCGATTAACATAATCTTTAACGGGTTCTCTATTTTCATCTTGCTGACGTATAAAGGATTTAAGTGCTTCAAATTCATTTGCTTCATGTGAAAACTTAGTTATGTAGAACGTGGCTTCTAGTTGTATATCCCATTCTTTAAGCGACGCCTCCACACGGGATTTAAACGTTTCAAATGGAATTTCTGAATCCACATGTTTATCAATTTGATTGATCACAAATACCACAGGAATATTGGCATGATTTAAACGTTTCATAAATTGAAAATTTAAAGCTGATTGCACATGATTATAATCAACTGTGTAAAATACCATATTACTAGTGTATAGAAAGCTTTCTGTACTTGCGCTATGTGATTGAACATTTGAGTCCACACCAGGTGTATCTTGAAACGTAAAGCCTTGACGAAATTCATGAGACTTAAAGTGAATATCTATCGATTCTACATTATAGTTTTCTCGATTCATTTGTTTCACATCATCGTATGAATCTAAAATAGTATAGCTTTGACCTTCTATATTTGCTGTAATGCCTGAAGTTTCAGAAACAGTTACTAGAGCTGTGTTACTTGTTGTAGGAACAGGTGAGCTCGGTAAAATATCCTGACCGATTAACCGATTTATAACCGTAGATTTACCAGCAGAAAAATGACCGACAAATGTCATCGTATAATGATCTAAATAAACTTTTTTAATCATTTGATTGATTGTATGTACAAAAGACGTGTGATTGGACTTCTCCACTTCTTTTTTTAATTTATATAAAATATCCAATTGTGCTTGGTTATGCATAGTGTACTCCCCTTGTTTAAATGGTTCTTTACTATTGTATTATAGGTGACGCCATTAAAAAAACCAACAACACGATTCAAGAATAAAAGTGAACAATAAAGATGTCACATTGAATGAATAACTAATGTTGGATTTAATGCAATTCCTTTAAGCTATATCAAACTCATTAATGTTGTAAAAAATGCCTCTTTTATCATTCATCTGGTCAAATTTTTAATAGACAAACGAGATAGCATTTCAGCAACAACAAAATAGAAAAAGCTTCCAAAATTCACATACATGAATTTTGAAAGCTTGCAATGAAAACAACTATAATATCATTTTTTGAGTTATCATACACAATTTTATAAGCATATTGAGTGCGTTAATTTTGATATTTTAAAGGTGTAGGTCTTTTATATATTTTGATAATTTGCGATAAAACATAAATTAAAATACCTGACCATATAAAACAAAATGTAATAAATTGGTCCATGTTAAACGGTTCCTTAAATACAAAAATACCTAATATGAAAATAAGTGTTGGCCCAACATATTGGATAAACCCCATTAAGGATAGTGGAATCCTAATGGCGCCAGCAGAAAATGAGAGTAAAGGGATGGCCGTGACAGCGCCTGAAAACAGGAGCCAAAATGATGACATATTAAATCCAATACTTAAATGATGTTGGAACGTCATATATAAGATATAAATGAGTGCCATCGGTGTGGTCACTATCGTTTCAATAGTTATACTACTCATCGCATTTAAAGGGACTAATTTTTTTAATAAACCATAAATTCCAAATGAAAATGCTAACAATAAAGAGATGAAAGGAAATTCACCTATTTTAACGGTCATATAAAGCACGCCAGTTAAAGCAACGACTATAGCTAACCACTCTAAACGATTAAAGCGTTCTTTAAAGAATATCATTGCTAATAATATACTTACTAATGGATTGATATAATATCCCAAACTTGTTTGTAATACATAACCAGCTTCAATAGCATAAATAAATGTTCCCCAATTCAATGTCACCACATAACCAGCAATAATAATAATGATGATTTTCTTAGGTGACGCAATGAGTTGTTGTAAATCGTTTTTAAATGTTGTCCATTGTTTCATTAGTGGCAACAACAATAACATAAAAATAAGGGACAAAATTATGCGTATCATTAAGGTTTCAATCGCATTAATCCCCGTGATTAATGCCCAGTAAAGCGGTAATGTTCCCCAAAGTATATATGCGATTAATGAGAACATAATCCCCTTTTTAAAACTTGTATCTTGCATCGACATAGCCCCCTTTATCTTCATAAATGATTATCTCACTATTGACACAATCATTTACATTCTTGAACAGCAATGTATGTCACGAAAATCATTATAATTATGAGAAGCGGAATGCAACTAAGAATACTATACAAGTTTGCACTTTACGCATCAGCTTTTTTAGGTGCCCAGTATTGATAATACGTTGTTTCAATATAGCCATTAAAGAGTTTTCGACGTTTTGTAGCTTTGCGATTGGCTAAATATTCAAAGTCTTTATGACTTGTCATAATATAAAGCGAAAGTTGGTCATGTTTATGAAGTAATGTGCCTAAATAACGATACATTTCTTCAACTTCGTTACGTTCACCGATACGTTCGCCATAAGGTGGGTTTCCAATAATACCAATTGGTCCCTCATGTGTAAGTGTTAAAGTATTCACATCTTTGACACTAAATTGAATAATATCACCCATGCCAACTTCATCAGCGTTGGCTTTTGCTATTTCTACCATATGAGGGTCAATATCAGAAGCATATATTTCAATTTCTTTATCATAATCTGCAGCTTCATCTGCTTCAGCGCGCAATGAATCAAATAGCTGATCTGGCATGATATCCCACTGCTCGGATACAAAAGAGCGATTGAAACCTGGCGCAATATTTTGAGCAATCATGCAAGCTTCAATAGCAATAGTTCCCGATCCACAAAATGGGTCGATAAGCGGTGTATCCCCTGTCCAGTTAGCTAATTTAACTAAAGCAGCAGCTAGTGTTTCTTTAATCGGTGCTTCCCCTTGTTTTAAACGATATCCACGACGATTTAAACCAGAACCAGATGTATCAATCGTTAGTAAAACTTTATCTTTTAAAATGTTAACTTCGACCGGATAATTGGCCCCAGATTCTTCTAACCATCCAGGGATTTTATAAGCGTGTTTGAGACGTTCAACGATAGCTTTTTTAGTAATCGCTTGAACGTCAGGTACACTAAATAACTTTGATTTTAAACTACGACCTTGCACAGGAAATTTTCCATCTTTACTAATGATTGCTTCCCAAGGCAAAGCCTTTGTTTTTTCAAATAATTCATCAAAAGTTACTGCTTCAAATTGACCGACAATGAGTTTGACACGATCAGCAGTTCTTAACCATAAATTGGCTTTAACAATAGCGCTTTCGTCCCCTTCGAAATAAATGCGCCCGTTCTCAATACGTGTCTCATATCCTAACTCTTGAACTTCTTTAGCTACAATAGATTCAAGCCCCATAGGACATACTGCTAGTAATTGGTACATGATTTTCCTCCTAAAATAATTTGATATAGGTTGCTATGTATAAATTAAATAAATTGTATCATACTTATGTTATTCATAATGAACATATGGCATTTAGTAATCATGTTCATCGATGAGGGTAATGATGATGTGTGATGTCATTGGATAGCGGTTTAAAGGGGTACACATTTATAGTGAAATAAATGATGGGGCTGGAACATTGATGTCCCAGCCCCGAACTAGTAGTGATATTTTTATAAGCCATGTTCTGTCCCGTAGTACTCATGATGTGCACTAGTTACACTGGTACGCCGGTCGTAATCATCTGTCTGAAAAGCATATAACTTTTCCTCATCTATACGTTCATTTCCGTTAGACAAGTGCTCCTACCAAATTTGGATTGCTCACTCGAGGGGTTTACCGCGTTCCACCTTCGTTATTTCTAACTGAAGCTACGTCACTGTGGCACTTTCAAACTATTGTAACCGTATCAAAAGACTTAGGTTAGGTCGTTGCCGTCAATATAGCTATTGCCTTGACTTATGGTTTCATCAAGCACGAACACTACAATCATCTCAGATTGTGTGAGCATGGACTTTCCTCTATATTCACTATAGCGATTACGCAAAATATCACTCAAAAATTATATCATTTTGATTCATAAAAGCAATGATTATTTACCAAATACAGCCTTTTCAAGGTTAGAGATACGTTTAAGAATGTCTACATTGCTATTTTGATTCGTACTTTGGTTAGCAAAACTTTTATTATCGTGTGAACGACCTGATGCGACACGAATACGTAAATCTTCAATTTCTTTTTTTAATTTATTGTTTTGCTCAGTTAATTTAATGACCTCACTATTTAAGTCAGCCATTTTTTGATAGTCCGCAATGATATCATCTAAAAAAGCATCTACTTCCTCAGGACGGTAACCGCGTACCATTGTTTTTTCAAAATCTTTCTCGTAAATATCTTTTGCAGATAACTTTAAAGAAACATCTGACATGATTTCTCCACCTCATTTGATTCAATTTTCTTCAGACCATTGTAAATCATTGATAAAGCTCGTAATTTCGTCAAACGCCACAATATCACAAGTATAGTTTGTTTTTTCTGTAAAATCAACTAACTTACGCTTGAAAAACTTAGGGCTCGCTTCTTGTTCTTCATCATAAATCAAAAGCGTAATATCTGTATGATCTAACATAAATTGATCTGCAGCTTGAAATTGATGTGGCCCTTCATAAGGGCGTTCAAAAACACTACGCACAAAGTCAGCATGCGCTATAATGTGCTGATAACGCAATTGATTAGTATCATTCCACTTCTCTGTATGATTTTCAAATGGCGTAATGATACCTAATTTTAAATCAGGATAATCTGACTTTAAATCAATGACACATTCTGCTGTCCATAATTCAATACCCAACTGGCCTTGAATTAACACCCATTCAAGCCCCTCTTCGATATAACCTATCAATTTATGCGTTATAAATTGCTTTAAGTACTGCACTTCTTTAACGGACTCATTAAAAATATTGAGTTCATAAGATTTGTATCCTGTAACATACATCGTTTTAAACATGGTTTTGTTCACTCATTTGTTTTAGATAATTTAAATCATGTGTGACAACTTTAATTTTATCATTAAATATTTTAGTACTTGTTCTTTTATAATGACATTCTACAGAAACTTCTTCAATAATTTGAATGAGACGATGAAATTTTTGGTCATTAAAATATGGGAACGTAAGCATAGAATGATAATTTTTTTTAAACGACAACAAAGATGCGTCTACGTCACTAACAAACGGTTTGATATCTTTTTCAAAATCGTATTGATGACCTTGTTTAGCTAATTTAAAGCGCTTTTGTATTGCTTTATTTATTTCTATCAATTCTTGGACATTCATATTAACCTCCAAATGTGTATATCTCGTATTACATGCTTATTACAACTGGATTAAGGGTAACGCATCTATAGCATTTGTGATACAATAATATCAGTTTATGATAACTTTAATTGCATCGTATTATATACGAACATAATATTGATTTGCAAAGTGTTTTGTATCGTAATGTCATTGGAATTAAAGGATATCATACGAGTTAAGTAATGTGTTAAGCGCCCTATTTACTTAATTATTAAATGATATGTACCTTAAAACATTACTAATGTAGTAAAGAACAGTCGTTCTAACTTAATTCAGAATTTAGGTGGCAAAATGAATTATCCTAATGGTAAGCCTTTTAAGCCAAATCAGACTAGAGGCGGAATCACGAATATGTCACAGCATAGTAAAATTGAATATGGTGGACGTGGGATGTCATTAGAAAAAGACATTGAACGTTCAAATCAATTTTATATGAAACACCGACGTGCAGTGATTAATAAGAAGCCTACCCCAGTTCAAGTGGTACATGTAGATTATCCTAAACGTAGTCAGGCTGTTATTAAAGAGGCTTATTTTAGAACGCCTTCTACAACCGATTATAATGGTATTTATCAGGGTTATCACATCGACTTTGAAGCGAAAGAAACTAAAAATAAAACGTCTTTTCCGTTACAAAACATTCATGAACATCAAGTGCGACATATGTCTCATGTGTCAGAACAAGGTGGCATAGTGTTTTTACTCATTCGATTTAAAGTGCTTGACGATGTGTACCTACTCCCTTTTAAAAACTTTCTTCCTTTTTGGGAACGGTGTCAACAAGGAGGAAAAAAATCTATTTCGGTTGAAGAAATTCAAGAAAATAGTTACTATATTCCTTATCAATATCAACCAAGATTAGATTACCTCAATGCAGTTGATAAGTTGATATTAGATGAAAGTGAGGACCGCGTATGACGGAAAAGAAAAGGACTTCTAATAGTTCATCTCAGAAGTCCGGTCAAAAAAAGAATAGAAACATCAAACGTACCATCATCAAAGTGCTGAGTTTTATGGTGCTTGCCGGAGTTATTTTAGGCTTACTAGCAATCTTACTTTTTGCATATTATGCCTGGAAAGCACCCGCCTTTAATGAAGCGAAATTACAAGATCCCGCACCAGCAGAAATTTATGACAAAAATGGACAACTTGTTAAAAAGCTTGATAACGGTGCAAGACGTGAACACGTTGACTTAAAAGATGTCCCGCCACAGATGAAAAATGCTGTTTTAGCGACTGAGGATAATCGTTTTTATGATCATGGTGCCCTCGACTACAAACGTCTTTTTGGAGCTGTTTTAAAAAATGTCTCTGGAGGCTTTGGTGCTCAAGGTGCGTCAACACTTACGCAACAAGTTGTTAAACGTACATTCTTAACTGATCAAAAGTCAATTGAACGTAAAGCGCAAGAAGCATACTTATCATATCGTTTGGAACAGGAATATTCTAAAGATGAAATATTCCAAATGTACTTAAACAAAATTTATTATTCTGATGGTGTATATGGTATTAAAGCTGCTGCTAAGTATTACTTCAACAAAGATTTAAAAGACTTAAATCTTGCTGAATCAGCGTATTTAGCTGGTCTACCACAAGTACCTAATACGTATAATATTTACGATCATCCTGAACAAGCAGAACAACGTAAAGATACTGTATTATACTTAATGGCTTACCATAATCGCATCTCTGAAAAAGAGAAAAAAGAGGCTCAAAATACACCTATTACAGAGAATCTAGTACAACGTACTTCAACAGAGCGTCAAATTAAACCTGATGATAGTACAAAACAATATGATTCATATGTTAACTTCATTAAGCAAGAATTAATGGCACATCCAGACTTTAAAGGTGAAAACTTATCTGACCTTCTAAACAGTGGTATTAAAATTTACACTAACATGGATAAAAATGTTCAAGATACATTACAAGAACGTGTAAATAATGGTGGTTATTATAAGAATGAAGACCAACAAGTTGGTGCAACGATAGTTGACAGTAAAACAGGTGGTCTTGTAGCGATTTCGGGTGGACGTAATTACGAAGATGTCGTAGAAAGAAACCAAGCGACAGACCTACACCCTACCGGCTCTACATTAAAACCTTTCTTAGCATACGCACCTGCCATTGAAAATCTCCAATGGGCGACGAATCACGCATTACAAGATGAATCTGCGTATAACGTAGACGGTGATACGTTTAGAAACTATGACCAAAAGAGTCATGGAACGGTTGCACTGTATGATGCCTTACGTCAAAGTTTTAATATTCCTGCCCTTAAAACTTGGCAACAAGTTAAAGAACAAGCAGGCAGTAATGCACCGACTGATTTTGCTAAAAAAGTTGGTTTAGAATATGAAAACACTAATATCGGACCTTCCGAAGTATTAGGTGGTTCATCTTCTGAATTTTCACCAACACAATTAGCGTCAGCCTATGCGTCTTTTGCCAATGGCGGTGAATATAACAAAGCGCACGCGATAAAACGTGTTGAAGAAGCCAATGGCAATACGATTGAGTTTGATCATACGAGTCATAAAGCAATGGAAGATTACACTGCTTATATGATTACTGATGTATTAAAAGGTACATTTAAAGCATATGGTTCTGCTTATGGTAACAATCCAGGATTTAATGTTGCAGCAAAAACAGGTACAGGTACTTACGGTTCTGAAGTGTATCAACAGTACAATTTACCAGATTCAGCTGCCAAAGATGTATGGATTGCAGGTTACTCCCCTAGATATACGATGTCTATCTGGATGGGCTTTAACAACGTAAAACCATATGGTACAAACTCATTTGTAGGTAGTAGCGAACAAAAGTTACCTCAAGAACTATTTAGAGAAGTAATGTCAGGCATTCACCCTCCAGGATATAGCGAAGACTTCAAACGTCCAGATTCTGTAGGAGGCAGTGATAAGAGCCTATATGTTGCAAAATCACCAGACCATAATACTACAAGTAACTTTACTGAAAATAGTGGTGGTACAAATGCCGGTGGTTCTAGTAATACTACGAATCGCCCAACAGCAAACTCTCAAAGTGGCGTAACGGGTAATAGTGGAACGACAAATCAAAGAAATTCTACTGGTGGCCCAAGTGGTACAATTCGTAACTTCTTTGGATTTTAACGCAAACAAACTCCTAGACAACGATGTTGTTTAGGAGTTTGTTTTTTTATATTACAAATATGCAAGTGCTACCGACACGTCAATACTTTTAAAGATCTTCTTCATGACGGACGCGATAGGCTGCGTGCATTTTTATAAGTTCTGTTTTTAATGTTTTCATTTGTTGATATCCCATATAATGATGTTTACGTTGTTGAATATACGCCAATCGTTCTGTTAAATTAAATGGTTTAATCATTAACTGTGTTTCATCAAGTGGCTCAATAGAAGAGATATGATTGATATCTTTAAAATAAGATATGAGTAATTCGTAATAAGCATCTAATAAGTCAAATGAAGGTGGTTTTCCAATTAAACGTTTTTTGGCAAGTGCATCTAATTCGAGTTCAAGGTTATGAAAATGAGTGTAGCGATTCATCATGAGACGCCACCTACTGCTCTTAATGACGCTTTATAACGTTTTTGTCCCTCACGACAATCATTAAATAAAGGACATTCTCCGCATTTCGGTTTGCGTGCTAAACAATGATATCTTCCAAAAAAGATTAATTGATGATGACTTTTAGTCCATCGATCTTTAGGGATAATAGATGTGAGCTTACATTCTACTTCTAAGACACTATCTTTCCAACGACATATCCCTAATCTTTTTGAAACGCGCTCTACATGCGTATCGACGGCTAAAGCAGGCGCTCCAAAAGCCACACTCATGACCACGTTAGCTGTTTTTCGCCCCACGCCAGCTAAACTTTCAAGTTCTTGATGTGTGTTTGGAACCTCCCCATCAAACTTATCAATTAATGATTTAGATAATTTTTGAATATTTTTTGCTTTATTCCGATATAATCCGATACGTCGAATATCATTTTCGAGTTCTGAAAGTTCAACATTTAAATAATCTTCAGGTGTATGGTATTTTTGGAATAAGTCTTGTGTTACTTTATTAACGGTGTTATCTGTACATTGTGCAGATAATAAAACCGCAATTGTGAGTTCAAAAGGATTGCTATGTTTTAATTCGCATTCTGCATCTGGAAACATTTGATCAATTGTATCTATCATTTCTAAAGCTTTTTTCTTACTTACCATTTGGTGACTCCCCATTTAACCAATCAAACTTAGGGAAATTTTCAATTTTTTTTGCTCCCTCTTGTGATTGTTTTTTAAATTTTGCCCGTATAGGTTTTGAATCTTCCACAGTAGTGACATTATTCTTTTGCCAATTCAACAATATTCGATCAATATACTTTAAATTTAATTTATTATGACTTAAAGCTTCGTCAATTGCAGCATCGATTAATTGGTGTGGATAGTGATCGACGTCTAACCATTGTGAAATCGTTTCTATTTCTAATGGTGATAATGCCCTACCAAAATTGGTCTCAATTTTAGAAAATAAACGTTTAAAATGTGCTGTGTCATTTTCAAGCTCTAATTTTTGCTTTTCTTGCTCTAGCACTTTTGCGAACTGATTAAAGAAGCCGTCCATATTTATGAATTCTGAGAATTTACCGTCATGATCTTTTTCAACTTTCATTGATAATAAATCTAAACGAATAAGTTTTTGGATAATCATAGTGACTTCTGTTTCTTGCATCGTCGTACCTTGTTTAAGAACATCTATTGAAGGTTGTAAATTAGACACTTCATAGGCGTGTAAAATTTTAATTAGTATGATTAAGTCTGCTTCGTTCAAACCGAGTGCTTGATAATAATTTAGCAATTCGTATCGAATGACCACAGGACGAATTTGTAGTTCTCTTGCATTCATGTCGTCACCTCGTTTCGTTTTGATATAAAAAGACCAAGCTCAAAAATTAGTCATGAGACTTGGTCTACAGTCATTAAATACTATGGATATAAACGATTTAATAAACGTGGGAATGGAGATGTTTCACGTACATGTTCAACACCCGAAATCCATGCTACAGTGCGCTCAAGTCCTAGACCAAAGCCACTGTGGGGAACCGAACCATATTTACGTAAGTCTAAATAATATTGATAACTTTCCGTATCTAATTGATGCTCGTCAATACGTTGTTCGAGTAATTCAATATCATTGATACGTTCTGAACCACCGATAATTTCCCCATAGCCTTCAGGTGCAATTAAATCGGCACATAAAACCGTTTTTTCATTGGCTGGATTTGGTTGCATGTAGAACGGTTTAATTTGAGTTGGATAATTAACGATAAATACAGGTAAATCATAATGGTTTGCAATAGCAGTTTCGTGTGGCGCGCCAAAATCATCGCCCCATTCAATGTCATCAAATCCCTCTTTATGCAAGAATTCAATAGCATCATCGTATGAGATGCGAGGGAATGGTGCTTTTACTTTAGCTAATTTAGATGTGTCACGCTCTAATATTTTAAGTTCAATTTCACAATTTTTGAGAACAGATTGAACGATAAACGATACATATTGTTCTTGAACTTCTAAACTTTCATCATGTGTAGTAAAGGCCATTTCAGGTTCAATCATCCAAAACTCAATTAAATGACGACGCGTTTTGGATTTTTCTGCACGGAAAGTTGGACCAAATGAGAACACTTTACCATACGCCATCGCAGCAGCTTCCATATACAGTTGACCACTTTGAGATAAAAAGGCATCTTCATCGAAATATTTTGTATGGAATAATTCACTTGTGCCTTCTGGTGCACTAGCTGTAAGAATTGGTGGATCGATTTTTGTGAAACCATTATTGTTAAAGAATTCATAGGTCGCACGAATAATTTCATTACGAATTTTCATCACTGCATGTTGTTTTTTTGAACGTAACCATAAATGACGATGATCCATCAAAAATTCTGTACCATGATTTTTAGGTGTGATTGGATAGTCATGAGCATCATGAATCACTTCGATGGATTTGACTTGCATTTCATATCCTAAATCTGAGCGATTATCTTCTGTGATTTCACCCGTAATATATAAAGAGGTTTCTTGTGTAATGGACTTCGCTTGTTTAAAAGTGTCTTCATCTACAGCTGCTTTAACGACAACACCTTGCATAAAGCCAGTTCCATCACGCAATTGTAAGAACGCGATTTTACCGCTTGATCGCTTATTTGCGAGCCAAGCACCGATTGTAACCTCTTGACCTATAAAATTCTTAGCTTCTTTTATCGTTGTTTTCATAACCAGTCTCCTATTACATTTTTACTCTTTCTTATTTTATCAAAACTCACTTATAAGTTCTACAATCGCAATAAGTTCAAACAAAATATCATTTCATGTTACTTTTTTGACTGTAATTGAATTAATAATTTATCAAAATCGTTCATTGTTCCGTAATGTTTAGCAAATGGTTCAAGTGCTTCATTGAAAAAATGTTTATAATGTTGCTCTTTTAAACGATTGTCGAATGAAACCACTATACCTTGATCATGTTCATTTCGTAGTAAGCGCCCTAAACCTTGTTTAAATCTTGAAACAGCTTCAGGAAGGACATAATCTTTAAAGATATTATCGAATTCATCCTTTAGAAGTATTGGTTTAGCATGATACTGACTCATAAATGGTAATTTGGTAATCATAACACATTTTATGCCATTGGCTTGATAATCAAACCCTTCAAAGAACATCGTAGTGCCTAATAAAATCGCTTTATCAAAGTGGTTAAACTGCTGAACGATTTTAAAATTTTGACTAGGTTGTTGGGATAAAATGACATAATCTTCAAGTGCTTCTAAGTCTTGTAAATAATTCATAACTTCATATAACATTTTATAACTTGTGAATAAAACCAAACACTTACCTTGGACGATTTCAGCATACTCAATAATGTATGAAACTATGGATTGAATATAATCATCATGGTGATGGTAATCAAAGCGTTCGATATCGGATGGTATAAATAAATGTCCCTTTGTATTTAACGGTACTTTTGGCTTGATGGTAAAAGTTTTAAATGCTTCGTTATTAAACCATTTTTTATAAGCATCAAATGAGCCGTTAAATGTTAACGTCCCTGAAACAAACGTAATGGAATCAAATTTATTAAGAACTTTATTCGTTAAAATCGTTTTAATTTTATTTTCTTTAATATGCACCTTTAAAGTGGACTTTTGATGCGTATTTTTGAGTGATAGATAAAACGGTTGGTGTTGCTGAATCGCCTTTTCAAAATATTTCATCATATCTCGTATATACAATAAATGTTTGCGAATCGCTTTAATAGTAGCATGTTTCATGCTATTAAAATTCTCAAGTGTTAAATTAATTTGTTGGATGAGACGACTCAAAGGCTTTGAAATTTGTTCAGAATCTAAATTATAAATATAAAATGTTTTGGCACTTTCGTCTTCATAAATTTTTGACTGATGTGCACATTCAAACAACACGTTAAAAAGGTGCTCATTTTCTTCATGAATACGATCAATGTCTTCTTTAATTTGAAATACATCGATAGGTGGTATGTCTAATTTTTCATCTATGCGCTGTTGTTCTAAAACATCTAATTGACGTAATAATTTTTCATTTTCTGTTTTACCAATTAACCCGAGTTGGTATTTTATGTCAGCATAACCTACTACTTTAATCGCCCTATCAAAAGCATAATCAGGTAACCGATGTGCTTCATCTATAATACAATGATTAAATAATTGGTATATGGAATTGTCTGGAGAAGAATACATTAAGTGGGCGTGATTTGTTACACCAATTTGTATACGTTGCGCATTTTGCTTAATATGATGGTAATAATGTACATCGTTTTTTATTGGAATATATGTTTCGACTTTTTGTGTAAAGTACATTTTTTGCCCGCCACGCAAATGAAGTTCTTGTATATCCCCTGTTTCTGTTTGTAGAATCCAGATTAAAAGCTGCATCTTTAAAACATTCACTTCATAATTTGGTGTAGATTCCTCGAGGATTTGACGTACAAGGCCTAATGAGATGTAGTCGTGTTTGCTTTTAATCATACGCGCGTGTAAACGTATATTCAGTGCACGATTAATCATAGGAATGTCATGTTGCAACAATTGATTCTGTAACAACTTTGTATTTGTCGAAATCATAACATGTTCCCCGGTTTCAATATGAAACATCAATGCAGCAATAAGATATGCAAGCGATTTACCGCTTCCTGTGTCTGCCTCTATCAAGGTCTTTTCACTATGCATGATTTGATTATATATCGTTTCAGCCATATACAACTGTGTTTCACGATATTGATACCCTGCTTTGTCAATGATCGTTTGATACAGTGTTTGAATGTCTCCTTCAAACTGTATACGGGTTTCTTTTAAATCTAGAATAGGTTTGTAATATAGGCCATTAAAATGGCGATATGTAGTGACATGTTCATTGTTTTTATGTTGTCGAACCAGCTCGAAGAAATAATGATCCAATTGATACTTTAAATGTTTACTTAAAAAGTAAAGTTGTTTCATCGTTTCTACCGGAAGTTGTTCTAATTGCTTAAAAGCCATAATCATCAGTTGTGCCGTTGTACGTGCATCTTCATCGGCACGATGCGCTTGTTCTAAAACGATACCTTTCGCATCAGCTAATTCACTTAATTGATAACTTTTTTCCATTGGGAAAGCAATTTTAAATAATTCTAGTGTATCTATAATTTGTGGAGGTTCATAATCGATGTGCGCACTTTTAAAGGCGAATTGAAGAAAGTTCAAATCGAAATTGACGTTATGTGCCACGAATATACAATTCTCTAGTTTATGATATATCTGGCGCGCAATATCTTTGAAATAAGGCGCTTGATCAAGCATGTCCGCTTCTATTGAGGTTAAAGCTTGAATAAACGTCGGTATTTCTAAGTCTGTTTTAACCATAGAATGATATTGATCTACAATTGAATGATTTTCAACAAAGGATATTCCAATTTGAATAATTTCATCATAGCCCACTTGATTTCCTGTCGTTTCTAAATCGACAATCGCGTAGCGCGTATTTGACATATCACCCCTCCTTTCTTTTTATCTATAGTTCAATATCTGCACTCATTAGACGATGAATCGTTCCTGTTGTATCTACAACATGTAAAAAACCCTCATCATCAATTTCTATTACTTTGCCGTAAAACTGACGTTTGCCTTCAGTAAAACGTAATTGTCGATGCCATATGTTGGAAGCAGCAACGTATTCCTCTTTAATTGATTTGAATGAAGATGTTAGGAATTGATGGTATCGTTTAGCGATATGTGAAATGAGTGTCTCTAAAAACGTATAACGTTCAATGGACTGACCACTCTCAATTTTAATACTTGTTGCAATTTGACGTATTTCATCGTCCCAGTCAGAAGCAGTTTGGTTGATATTTATGCCTATACCACAGATGACCGCTTCAATACCATCTGCATTTGCTACCATTTCAGTTAAAAAGCCACATATTTTCTTTTCGCCAATATAGATATCGTTAGGCCATTTAATTTTAACGTCTTCATCTACATAAGCTTGAATCGCATCACGAATCGCTAACGACATGAATAAATTAAATGTTGTTAACATGGCATAAGAAATTTGAGGTCTTAAGACGAGTGACATCCACAGCCCTTTTCCCTTAGAAGATTGCCAAGGTCTTTTAAATCTCCCACGACCTTCAGTTTGGGTATCACTAATAATAAGCATTGGTTCATCATGGTCAACCAATAGATGTTTAGCTTCAAGCTGTGTAGATGCTACTGAGTCATAGCAGTGTATGATATCAAATAAAGGTTGATGCGTTAATACAGATTGTACGATACTTGTATGCCAAGTATTAGGGAAAGTATTGAGGCGATGCCCTTTATTATGTACAGAGTCAATAGAAATACCTTCAGCTTTAAGTTGATCAATGACTTTTTTTACCGTCATTCTAGAAATATTCAGTTTTTCTGCGATGGTTTGACCAGAAATGTAATTCGGTCGCTCATCCGTAATTAATTTTAATATGGGGTCTCTATACTTCGACATTTAATTTCACCCATTCTATAATATCAGATTGTGTATTGAGTGTTTCTTGAGTTATAACCGCGCATTCAATTTTTCTTAATGCTTGTTTTAACCAAGGGCCACTAGGTTGTTGTAATACTTCCATTAGTACTTTACCATCAATTGGTATTTCTTTACGAGACCGAATTGGCAGTTGTTCGTAAAGTGAATGAACGCTTGTCGCATTAAAAAATAAAGGTGATGGCAACATAATGCCATGATTTTGAAACAACGGACGCAAATCAAGAATCGTTTGAGCAAGTGTAATACCGTAATCATATAACCAAATTTGAAGGTCACGTTTTGATTGAATGGATTGTAATTCTGATACAGCGGAATATAAAACATCAGCTTCCTTAAGTGTTTGGTTACTTAATTTTAAAGTTTTTATATGTGCTTTCTTTCCCTCTAATAAATACAACAACGCAAGGAATTGCACAAGTGTCAACGGTTCAGATAAAGAGAGCGTTTGCCATTGATATTGATTGAAATAAGGCACATGCGCCAAGAGATTAATGCTTTGAATTGCTGAAAAAGCCTTTTCGATTCCTGAACCTTTAAGCAACTTATCTAGCTCCGCTATAATACGTTCGATGGATAAATATGCAATATCACAAGCGGCATTCCGCATCGCTTCAAACGTATTAGGATCGATTTCAAAATTAAGTTGAGATTGGAATCGTAATCCTCGAATGATGCGTAAAGCGTCTTCAGCAAAACGTAAGTTGGGATCGCCCACTGTACGAATCAGACCTGCTGTTAAATCATGTCGCCCTTCAAAATAATCATAAAGTTTAAATGATGTATCCATTGCCATCGCATTAATTGTAAAATCTCGACGTGCGACGTCTTCATATAATGAGCGCACAAATTGTACATCATTTGGGCGACGATGATCATCATAGTCACCTTCAGTGCGGAAGGTCGTAATTTCATAATTGTCCCCTTCAAAGACAACATTAATCGTACCATGTTCTTTGCCAACTGGAATCGTGTGCTCAAAAATAGCTTCGATTTCATCTGGTGTAGCACTTGTAGCGATGTCGATATCATGAATATCACGTTGCAAGTAATAATCTCGTACAGCGCCACCGACAAAGTAAGCTTTAAAACCATGTTTTGAAATGTGCTCCATTACAGGTATCGCATCATAAAAGGCATTTTTAGTCATGTGTGTACGCGTCTCCTAACATTTTTTCATAATAATGCTCATATTGATCTGCAATTTTAGAGGAATGAAAACGTTGTTGAATATCTGCTAACATAGCCGCCTGCATACGTTGATATTGTTTTGAATCTTGTAAAATAGAAACAGCATAGTCTGCCGCTACATGTGCGTCTCCAATATTCACTAAAAAGCCTGTTTCTTCATGTTTAATGACTTCTTTAATACCACCTGCACTTGTGCCTATAGGTATGACACCTGAGTTCATCGCTTCTAAAAGGGTTAAACCAAAACTCTCTTTTTCACTCATCAATAAAACAAGATCAGAAATTTGATAAAAATTACTCATACAGTCTTGTTTTCCAAGAAATAAGACATCATCTGTTAAGTTTAACGCTTTTACAAGTTGTCGCATATCTAACAATTCAGGTCCATCGCCAATTAAAAGTAATTTTGCTTTAATGTTTTTACGGATATGTGCAAAAGTTTCGATAATCGTATCGATGCGTTTAACTTTACGGAAATTAGACACATGAATGATGACTTTCTCATCTTGTGAAATGCCGTAACTCGCACGTAGTTCGGGTTGGCGTCCTACTGGAAACTCGTGCTCTCTCACAAAATTATAAATTGGAACGATTTCTTTGTCAGGTTCTATAATTTGATACGTTTCATCTTTCAGTGATTGACTCACACTTGTGACAATATCACTTTTTTCAATTCCAAATTTGATGGCATTTCGTAATGCATGATCGTAACCTAAAACAGTGATATCTGTCCCGTGTAATGTTGTCATAATTTTAATATCTTTGCCTGACATTTGGCGTGCCAGTATGCCACAAATGGCATGCGGTATCGCATAGTGCATATGAAGTACATCTAAATCATGTTCATTAATGACGTTAGCGATTTTTGTACTTAAGGAAATATCATAAGGTGGATATTGAAATACCGCATATTGATTAATATCTACTTGGTGAAACGTAATGTTCGGTACGGGTTTGTTAAGTCGAAATGGCATATTTGAGGTGATAAAATGAACTTCATGCCCGCGTTCTGCCATTAAGATACCTAATTCTGTGGCAATGATGCCTGATCCGCCAACCGAAGGATAACACGTAATTCCTATTTTCACATTGGCACACTCCTTTATTTACGTTCAAAACGATGACTATCACGTTGATTAAATTTTTCCATCGTTTGATTAAAACTTTCTGTCATATCAATATTTAATGAATTTGCTAAACATAACAATACAAATAAATTATCTCCGAGTTCAGCTTCAATAGTATTAGCCGCTTCTGAAGCTTTTTTTGGTTTCTCACCGTGATAGTGATTAATTTCACGTGCAAGTTCTCCTACTTCTTCAGTTAAACGCGCTAAATTTGCAAGTGGTGAGAAGTACCCTACTTTAAATTGAGATATATAATCATCCACTTCTTGTTGCATCATTTTCATTGATTTATTCATTTAACGCACCCTTTCAATGTCTTAATCTTTATCTTACATGATAATCTAGGGTATCGGCAATTTTGGGACATTGGACATTGAAAAGAGACAAAATAAAACATCCATTCTGGTATATCAGAATGGATGTTTTATACGTATTATTATTCTTCAGAACGTGCGATAAGAATTAATCTTACTAACTCAGCAACGGCTACTGCTGTAGCGGCAACATAAGTCATTGCAGCTGCACGTAACACACGGCCAGCATGTTTATATTCTTTTTCATTTACAATATTCAAACGTTGAATTTGCTTCATTGCACGTTTACTTGCATCAAATTCTACTGGCAATGTAATGATTGAGAACAACACAGCAAAAGCCATAAAGAAAATCCCAATCCATAATAGCGTAGAACCGAATGCAATATGCAACATTGTCAAAATGAATCCAGCAGTAATAAGTAAGTATGATAACGAACTACCTAAATTTGCTACTGGTACTAATGCAGAACGGAAACGTAAGAAGAAATACCCCTCATAATGTTGAATCGCATGACCAACTTCATGGGCTGCGATCGCTGTACCCGCAACGCTTGGTCGATTATAGTTAGAAGGTGATAAAACGACTACTTTTTTACTTGGATCATAATGATCAGTTAAAAAGCCCTCGCCTTCTTTCACATCTACGTCATAAATGCCATTAGCATGTAGAATTTCTAAAGCAACTTCTCGTCCCGTCTTGCCACTTGTAGATCTAACTTGTGAATATTTTTCATAGTTAGATTTAACTTTATGTTGAGCATACATTGGGAGGATCATAAGTATTACAAAATAAATAATTAAATTAATAAAAGACATTATGTTCACTCCTTTAATACTATTGTAAGTGGTTGATTAATAATGGTCAAACTTTTTAACCTTTCGTTGATGACAGACATAAATTGATATTAACAATGGTAGAACACTTAACCAAAATGCGACGTAACCAATGATAGATTCGTATGGTGTTAATGAACCATATTTTGGAAATTGATGAAAGACATAATCTATCACATCATTGTGAAACACCCAAACCATAGCAAAGGAAATGCTCAGACATGTGATTTTGAACCGAGGTAAAAATAAAAATGCTTGAATCACCATGATGGCATGAGTTACTAACAAGATTACCCCTAATAAATAAATAGTTTGGTCGTGGATACTTAAAAATATAATCATGAAAATGGCCCATACACCGTATTTAATCAAGGTGATAAATGCGAGGGTATCAATGATTGCATTGCGGTGATTGAAAAGCATTAACCCAATACTCACAGTTAAACAGAGCGTTGCATTAGGACTGTCAGGTATAAACAACCAATATTTCCAATGAGAAAGAGATAATCTGTGCGCATACCATACATAACCGAAAATCGTACCCATTAAATTACATAGAAATAAAAATGTTAATATGGCGCGATTGTATATTAAAATCGGATGCAGTGAAGACCAGTTCATAGCATAACTCCTTAAAACAACACGCTTATCTTATTTAACTACACGTAATAACGCCGTATAGTAATAAAAAGTGTGTTGATCTTTCATTTGTAAACTCAAATCAATTTGAGATTCAATGATATGCATCAAATGTTGGCGCATATCATTGCTCAAATGAATGTTAGCTACGTCATTAAAATAACATGTGTTATGATGAGACGTTAATAATTGATGTAAAATAATATGATCAAGTCGTAAATCTCTATATTTGGCATGAGAAAAGTGGATTTTTAAATCTATCGGTGCCGTATCGTTAATGATGCGAGTAAAGATTTCATTTGTATTCACATATGTCATTCCATCCATCGTCAAACGTATAGCTGGGTATTCACTATTTTCAACTGAAATTTCTAACGTAAGATGTCCAGGTATCATTTGATCAACGAAATTAATCCGACTTAAAAAATCATCATCTGATTTAAAATAATTTAACAACCACACAGATATTCGTGATTTAAACTGATATTGAAACAATAAATAATCAATCAAATGTTGTTTGTCTTGATTGATGGGCACCTCAAACATCGTATCCTCCTAGCTCAAACGTGCATACTCATCATGCCATCTTTCTTCATGAGGCTCCTTTTGAAGCAGCGCGTTTAAAATAGATTTGGCTTGAGCAATGTGACCGACTTCTATTAAATACGCATAGTAATCTTTTAAGAAATCCGTATTATCTTCTAGTGCTACAAAAGCTAAATCGTAAAAATGTTGCGCTTCCTTATCGCGTTCTTCTTGGCCAAGTGCATAAGCTAATTGCCATGTAAATACAGGATCCATGTCTTCTTCATTAGCATATTGTACTAATTCAATTAATGCTTCATAGTCTTCTTGATGGCGGTAAAAATCAGCAAGCATTAATAACGGTTCTTGATAACTTGGGTCGACTTCGAGTGCTTGTTTTAATAAAGCAACCGCTTCATTTTGATCACCATGTTCGATTTTTAAAGCGCCTGTACTGTACATAAGCTCTTTATAATATTGATTTAAACGTAAACCTTCGTCACCGATATCAATGGCGTCAGCGAACATTTTTTCATTTTCATATAACTGCTGTAAATAAAAATAAGCTTGGATGAAGTCAGGATCTATATTCAATAAAGATTTAGTGATTTTTATTGCTTCTTGTGTTCGATCGTTTTTCTCAAATGCGACGGCTTTCTTTAAGTAATCCTCAGGAACCATTTCTTGTTCATTCATTTCATCATACCATTTCAAGGCATCTAGGTAATTGCCGCTTTGAAGACTACTATCTGCAAGGCGTGAAAATAAATTCACACCATTCACTTCGTATTCTCCGCTTTCTAACACCGTATCATACTCACGTGATGCCCTTAAATACTGGCCATCAAAATAGAGGAGTTCAGCAAGCGCAAAATGTATGACAGGATCATTTGGTTGTAATTCAAGTGCTTCTGTCAATTTATCAGTGGCAACTTCAAGCATATTAATTTGTTGATATAAATCTGCTTCTAGTAATAATTTTTCTGGGGAGACAGGGACTTCATTCAAATATTCCAACGCTTCATCTATTTGATTTTCGGTTACAAGGCCTTCTATAAAATAGATAAGCACTTCCCCTTCATCAGGATATTTGTGGTATAACGTGCGAAACACCTCAAGACCTTGAGGTGTTAACCCGTATTGATATAATGTTTCTCCGAGTGCAAATAACCCTTCATCGTCATCTGACTGAAGTACTTCTTGTACACGTGAATCGAGGTTGTCTAAATTTTGTAAATTGATATCATCTATAATTTTATAGATATCTTCCATGTTATCCCTCATTCTCAAATTGTTTTAGTATCGGTAAGAATCCAGGAAAAGAAACATTTACACTATCAAACTGTTTAATATGAATAGATTCTGAGTGAAGTAACGACGCAACTGCAAGCATCATTCCGATTCTATGATCGGTATGACTATCAACTTCACAAGGTGTTTGCAATTGAGATGAGTGTATGATCATTCCATCATCAGTGGGTTCTAAATGAAAACCAAGTCGATTTAATTCACTTGCAGTAGTATCTATTCTGTTTGTTTCTTTAACCTTTAATTCTTCGGCATCTTTTATAATACTTGAACCTTTAGCTTGTGTACAGAGTAAAGCAATGACTGGTAGTTCATCTATACAGCGTGGAATAATATTTCCACTTATTTCAATAGGTTTCAAATGAGGGGTATATCGAACGTGTAACGTTGCGGTTGGTTCAGGTGTGTTGGTTTGATTTAAAATTTCAAGATTGCCACCCATTTGTTGAACCACTTCGATGATGCCATCCCGTGTTGGATTCATGCCCACGTGATGTAAATAGATATCGCTTCCTGGTGTAATAAGTGCTGCTACTATAAAGAAAGCAGCTGATGAAATATCTCCAGGTACATCAAAATCAGTGGCTTTAATGTGATGGATACTGTTGCCTGGCAATACTATACGATGTGATGACACATTGATAGGAATCCCGTAATGTGCGAACATTGTTTCAGTATGATTTCTAGACATATCTAATTCTTCTATTACCGATTCATTGTTGGCAAAAAGACTGGCAAACAAAATTGCACTTTTAACCTGAGCGCTTGCTACAGGCATTTTATAATGAATACCCTGTATAAGCCCTTTTTCTATTACTAGTGGCGTATAGTTATTCTCTATGCCTCGTATTTTAACGCCCATTTGTTGAAGCGGCTCTATCACACGATTCATTGGTCGCTTTCCTATTGAATTATCACCCGACAATACACTCTCAATCCCTAAGCCACCTAATAACCCTGCCATAAGACGGGTTGTAGTTCCTGAATTACCTGTGTATAGCGCTTGGTGTGGCGTTTTAAAATGTTTGAAACCTGGAGATGTAATCTGTAGTTGCTCTTCTTTAAATTGCATTGAAACGCCAAGTGATTGGAAAATTTCTGCGGTTCTAAGACAATCTTCACCTAACAATGGTTTATTGATGATAGATGTCCCTTGGGCTAACGATGCTAACATGATAGCACGATGTGTCATCGATTTATCACCAGGTATTGTTACATGACCTTTTAAAGGTCCTTGTATAGAAATGGTTTCCATTAGTGCACCTCCTGATGATATTGAAGCATTTGATCAAATGCTTCTTTTAAAATGTGTTTCGGTATATGTTCGACTGTTGCTTGACCTATACGTTGAAGTAAAACCATTTGCACACCAGTCGCGGTATTTTTCTTATCTGATAACATGAGTGTATATAATGATTCGAAATCAAATGTATCGAGTAATGATAAAGGGTACTCAAGTTGTTTTAAATAATGATAAAAATGATCTGTAGCAAATTGTGTCTGTAAAATGATATTTGCGACATAAAATTGATATAAAATACCAATCATCACAGCGTGTCCATGCGACATGTGATGTGCATATTCAATAGCATGTCCAAACGTGTGACCTAAGTTTAGAAATTTTCGGTTTCCTTTTTCGTTTTCATCTTCAATGACAATGTCTAGCTTAGTCTCGATGCCTTGAACTATATGTTGTTCAATATGGTCAAGATGTTTTAAGGACTGTAATGTAGCAAAGTGTTGTTCTAATGTGTCTACAGCCTCATGATTTGAAAGTAATGCATGCTTATAAATTTCAGCATAGCCACTTTGTATTTCAGTTGTCGGTAAAGATGTTAAAAAATTCAAATCATAAATCACTGCTTTTGGTCGATGGAAGGCACCGATTAAATTTTTACCATAGGATGCATTAATGCCTACTTTACCGCCAACACTAGAGTCATGTGCAAGCAGCGTTGTTGGCACTTGGATAAAATCAACACCTCTTAATAATGTTGCAGCTATGAAACCAGCGAAATCTCCTGTGGCACCCCCACCAATCGCCACGACACAGGACTGACGTGTAGGATGATGTTCAAGAAGTTGATTCATATATTGATCATAATATTGAATGTATTTCACTTGTTCTCCAGAGGGGATTTCAATCATGATATATGATTGGAAGCGTTTTTTAATCGATGGCCATAGTTGAGCAACATTCTGATCGATTAAAATGAATACATGCTGGTAATCTGCAATATAGTCATCTAGTTTATCAATGGCATTTTTTTCAATAATAATGGGATAATTGTTAGATTCATAACGTGTGAACAATTTCATAGTCTATCCCCTTAATACGTTTTATTTCGCATTCTACGTGCGTCAACTTGTGAAAGTAATGTTTCAAAATCATTGGATTCAAATTCTTCTAATATGGCTTTTGTAATTTCAAAAGCAACCGCATGCTCACATACTACACTTGCCGCAGGAACCGCACAGCTATCGGAACGTTCTATCGTCGCTTTAAAAGGCGCTTTCGTTTTGATATCGACAGAGGCTAAAGGTTTATATAAGGTAGGTATAGGTTTCATAACAGCATTCACAACAATTGGCATTCCATTTGACATACCGCCTTCAAGGCCACCTAAATGATTCGTTTCACGGTAGTATCCTTTTTCATCATCATATAAAATAGGATCTTGAACTTGTGAGCCTAAAAGTGATCCTGCTTTAAAGCCTACGCCAAAACTCACGCCTTTAAATGCATTAATGCCAACAACACTTTGAGCGATTCGACCGTCTAATTTACGATCATAGTGAACATAGCTTCCAATCCCTACTGGCATTTGATCAACGATAACTTGAACGACGCCACCAATAGAGTCGCCTTCTTGTTTCGCATGATCGATTTTGTCGCGAATCTTTTGTGCAATACCTTCATCAATGACACGTACATCATTACGATCTACATGCGTTTTTAAAGTAGCTAGGTCATAATCGCCCTCATCTTTAATGCCTCCAATTTCAACAACACGACTGTATAGATGAATATCCAATTGAGCAAGTAAACTTTTACAAATGGCTCCCACTGCCACTCGCGCTGCCGTTTCTCGCGCAGATGAACGCTCTAGCACATTTCTTAAATCTTGATGATGATACTTCATTCCACCCACTAAATCGGCATGGCCTGGACGAGGCTTAGTAATGACACGTTTCATATTTTCTTGCTGTTCAGCTGTGATTGGGTCAGCCCCCATAATATTTTTCCAATGTGTAAAATCATCGTTTTTAATTACTACGGTTACAGGACTGCCTAGCGTGTAACCATGGCGTACACCAGATACAATGGCTACATTGTCTTTTTCAATTTGCATTCTGCGTCCTCGCCCATAGCCACCTTGACGTTTAAACATTTCTTGATTAATTTGATCTATATCAATTTTCACATTAGCGGGTAGTCCTTCTATAATTACTGTCAGTTGAGGACCATGTGATTCGCCTGCGGTTAAAAATCTCATTTTAGGCATCTCCTTCTATATAGAATAATGATGATGTTTCAAGCTTATCATAGCTCTTAGTTTCATCGCACTGATTAAAATAAATATGTTACCTATCTTAGCATAAAACATGCGATAAATTAACAGAAAAATATGAAAAAGTTTAACGCTTTTAATAGCTAAAGTATAAGGGTGAAAAATTAGAACAGTCAAATCAAAGATTTAACCGTTCTATTGGATATCTATGCACTTATATGTCTTAAATTAATAGGTTATTCGTAAAGCCAAACTTCATCAGGAGATTGATATTGGCTAATTTCTTCGGGTTTGAACCATAAATTTATTTCACGTTCAGCAGATGCTACTGAGTCTGAACCATGAACAACATTTCTACCTACCGTTAAACCTAAGTCTCCTCGAATAGATCCTGGTGTTGCTTCTGATGGATTTGTAGCACCGATAATATGACGCGCTACTGCAACGGCATCTTCACCTTCTACAACCATTGCAAAAACAGGTGCTGACGTAATAAAAGAAATGAGTTTTGAATAAAAAGGTTTATCTTTATGTTCGCTATAATGTGTTTCTGCTAATGATTGAGGCACAGTCATTAACTTAGCACCTACTAATTTTAAACCTTTTTTCTCGAGACGTTGAACGACTTCTCCAATTAATTTTCTTTGTACAGCATCTGGTTTAATCATTACAAATGTTTTTTCCATTTTGAGGATCCCCCTGTATTTATGTATAGATTACAAGATTATCCTACCATGATAATAAAGCGCTTTCAATTGTTTTGTCATTTATTTCATGCGGTTTTGGAGTTTTAATATTAATTTATTAAATAATGGTTTAGCGTCGTTTTCTGGTATCGTATTGAGCAACTGTTTTGCGCGTTGTAAATATTTTTCACTTACACGTTTAGACTGCATAATGGCATCTGAATGACGCACTTGGTTGATGCACACTTCAAATGCTTCTTGAGATGCGTTTGCATGAAGTTGCTCAACACGTTGTTTAAATTCCGGGTCTTTTTTCATTTCAAGTAGTGTTGGTAATGTCAAATGTCCATTACGTAAGTCACTTCCTACAGGTTTACCTAACTTTTTCTCAGTACTTGTAAAGTCTAAAATATCATCAACGATTTGAAAACTCATACCGATGTTATAACCAATATCTCTCATACATTTGACGGTTGCCTGATCCGCATTTGCACTCATTGCTCCGACTTCTGTCGCTAATTGAATCAGTAAAGCGGTTTTTCTTTTAATACGACGTAAGTAATTTGTTAGAGATTGAGGCGTACGAAATTGGTCTTGAAATTGAAATAATTCGCCACGGCACACTTCTATAATCGCATGGGATAACGTACGATGAATCTCATAATTTTCAATTGCTGCTAAATGCGCAATTGCACGTGAAAGTAAAAAATTACCAGTTAAAATAGCTGTAGATTGACTCCATTCAAATTCTACTGTAGTTTTGCCACGTCTTTTGTCACTTAAATCAATCACATCATCATGAACTAAAGTTGCCATATGAATTAATTCTAAGGCTGCTGCAACGCGATATGTTGCATCTGTAGGACGTGCACCAGTTAAGTAACTGCTTAATATAACGAATAGTGGGCGTACACGTTTACCACCGGAAGATAATAAATGTTCAGAAGCCTGTTGTAGTGTTGGATCTTCACAATGCATTAATTGTGCTAATGAAGTTTCAATATGTTTTAATTCACGATTCATGTTAATTTTAGACATGGGTTCCTCA
Source organism: Staphylococcus sp. 11007852 (assembly GCF_011394325.1). NCBI lineage: Bacteria > Bacillati > Bacillota > Bacilli > Caryophanales > Staphylococcaceae > Staphylococcus > Staphylococcus sp. 11007852. Next base: position 117,260 of record NZ_JAANBJ010000018.1, read on the forward strand.
CCTTTAATTATTTCGTTTTAGGTTTTTTAGCCAAATGCATTGCAGCTACCCCACCTGTGAAGCGGCGTACTTTCACATTTTCAAATGCTACAGATTCAAAAAGCTTCTTTAAAGTTTCACTGTCAGGAAAATCAAATGCGGACTGTTGCAACCATTCATACTCTTGTTTTGATTTTGCAAATATCTTACCGAATAAAGGCATAATAAACTTAAAATAAAGCTTATATCCCTGCTTAAATATTGGTGCTGTCGGTTGACTGGTTTCTAAACAAACGACCATGCCACCTGGTTTTAAAACACGGTACATTTCAGATAATGCTTTAGTATAGTCAGGAATATTACGTAAACCAAAGCCGATTGTTACATAATCAAAGCTATTATCATCAAAAGGTAATGCCATCGCATCACCTTGGACAAGACGGATATTAGACATATTGGATGTTTTTGCTTCGCCTACTTTTAACATATTTTCACTAAAGTCCAATCCCGTCACTTCTCCTGATGGTCCAACCGCCTTGCTTAAAGCAATTGTCCAATCAGCAGTGCCGCAACATACATCTAATGCAGTTGAGCCTGGTTGTACATTCATTTCCTTCATCACTTTTTTACGCCAAACTTTATGTTGTTCGAAACTGATAATGTTATTAAGTTTATCGTACTTACCTGAAATGTTTTGAAAAACTTCATGTACTTGTTCTTTATTCGCTTTATTCTTCATTTAAACCACTCCATTATAATGATATTTTGAGTGTAACGTTTGGATTACTTTTGAAATTTCCTCTTCAGTAAAGAAATTGAGGTATGTGAGTTGTTCGAGTTTGATTTGATTGATCACAGCTTGACGGATGGTTGCGCGTTCGTCATTTAGCTGGTAAATATCAATGAGTGCTTCAATTAAACATAACTCAACTTGTATGATGGTTTCTAATAATTCAGTTTGGGAAATTTGTTGATAGTTATGTTGTAAATGAGATTTTAACGCATTCATATGAATCAGTGCGTCACTGATTAATTTTTGTAATTGTGTCGATTGAATTTGAGCGATTAAATTGTAATAGTGCGCACTGTATAAGTCGCCTATTAAAATGGCATCGCGTTCATATTTATAATAACTAATGCGATCTAGATGTGTCATAGCCGTGTAAATCGAAAATACGGCATCCTTTGATAATTCTGGAATATCAAGACGATCTAAAATCTCACTTAAATCATGATTGATATAGACATTTTTAGGTTTATGTATTTGAAATAATATTTGATCAATTTGTTTTTCTAAGCGTTCAAATGTTTTGCGCATCAGTCACACCCCAATTTATAATCACTCTCTATATTAACATTAACAATATGAAAATTAAATCTGTATTGTTTCGTAAAATGGTGAAACTTACATGATTATGTTAAAACGGTTTCAAAGCTTATTTATTATGTATCACTTGGGTATGTATGACAAAAAAAGATAAGTATAAAATAAGAAAAAAGCCCTATTAAAAAGGGCTTTCTAAGTAAATAATTGAATTATTTCACTGCATCTTTTAAAGCTTTACCTGCTTTGAAAGCTGGAACTTTGCTTGCAGGAATATCAATTTCTTTACCTGTTTGAGGGTTACGTCCTTTACGTGCTGCACGCTCACGTACCTCAAAGTTACCGAAACCGATTAATTGTACTTTGTCACCTTTTGCTAGTGATTTTTGAATTGATTCGAAAACGGCATCAACAGCTTGACCAGCTTCCTTTTTAGTTAAGTCAGCTTGTTCAGCTACAGCGTTGATTAAGTCAGTTTTGTTCATGTCAATTCACCTCCTAAAGGTTTATGTAATGATAATTCAATTATCATTATGCTATGACTTTAACACAAGCAATAGCGATACTGCAACGATTTATACAAGAAAAACACTGATTTAATGCGTTTTTCTTAAAAATTGATTGTATTTAAGTTACAAGTACCTTAAATTGTGTGGAAAAGTTGTAAAATACACCAAGAATTGGCGTTACGCATATAGATACGCGCTTTTATTGTACCCTTTAGCTTAACGCCATAAACAGTCATTTTACAAAAAAATTATAAATTTGAAGTTATTCAGCTTTTTTATCTCTGCCCATTAAGATTTTCAATTCTTTTTCTACTGGTTGATCTTCAAATAAAACGCGGTACAATGCTTTAGTAATTGGCATTTCTACACCTTCTTGTTGTGCGAGGTTATAAACAGATTGTGTTGTATACACACCTTCAGCCACCATGTTCATATCTTTTAAAATGTCATCAAGCTTTTGACCTTTACCAAGTTTGTACCCCAATGAAAAGTTTCGAGAATGCGTAGATGTACAAGTAACGATGAGGTCGCCGATACCGCCTAGACCTTGAAAAGTCAGAGGGTCAGCACCTAATTTAACGCCTAAACGTGTGATTTCAGCAAGTCCGCGCGTGATTAAGGCAGCTTTTGCGTTATCTCCATAGCCCATGCCTGATACAACACCACTCGCTATGGCGATAATATTTTTGAGCGCGCCTCCAAGTTCCACACCTACTAAATCATCATTCGTATATACGCGTAAGTAATCTGTCATAAATAGGTCTTGAATTAATTGGCGTAACTTAGGATTTTCAGATGCGGCAGCAACTGTAGTCGGTTGTTTAATAACAACTTCTTCTGCATGACTTGGGCCTGATAAAATGCCAATGCCAGCATTAAAGTCAGGTGAGATGGTATCTTCGAGCATTTCGGAAACACGTTTGAATGTACCATTCTCAATACCTTTCGTCACATGGATGAATGATTTCTTAGAGTGAAGCTTTTCGTTCACTTGACCCATCACTTCTCGAATCGCTTTTGTAGGTAATGCAATAATAAAAATATCTGAATGGTCGATTGCTGCGTCCAAATGTGTTGTTGCTTTAATTGTAGTATCCAATTGTGCATCTTTTAAATAATTTACATTTGTGTGTTGTGTATTGATTTCATCGATAGTAGATTGGTTTTTCCCCCACATTAATACATGGTGTTTATTTTCAGCTAGGACGTTGGCAAGTGCACTACCAAAACTTCCTGTACCAAATACTGTTATATTGCTCATTTTGATTCCTCCGAATTTAATTTCGTTTTCTAGCAATGATATGAACCGGCGTACCTTCAAATCCGAACGCTTGTCGTATCTGATTTTCTAAATAGCGTTTATAGGAGAAGTGTAGCAATTCTACATCATTCACAAACACTACAAATGTCGGTGGTTCTATGGCAACTTGCGTAGCGTAAAAAACATTTAATCGACGGCCTTTATCCGTCGGTGTTGGATTCATTGAAATCGCGTCTGTAATCACTTCGTTTAAAGTCGAACTTTGGACACGCTTCTTATGGTTTTCGCTTGCTTCATTGATTAATGGGAATAATGTTTGCAAACGTGCACGTTCTTTAGCAGATACGAATGCAATTTGAGCATAATCTAAGAATTGGAAGTTTTGACGAATATCATCCATAAATTTTTTCATTGTTTTACTATCTTTTTCAACAGTGTCCCATTTATTAACAACGATAACAATCGCTTTTCCTTCTTCATGTGCATACCCTGCGACACGCTTATCTTGTTCGATTATACCCGTTTCAGCATCTATGACTACAAGTACAACATTAGAACGTTCTATCGCTTTTAATGCGCGCAATACGGAATATTTTTCAGTAGATTCGTATACTTTTCCTTTTTTACGCATCCCTGCTGTATCAATCAATACATATTTTTGATCATCATATGTGTATTCTGTATCGATTGCATCACGTGTAGTTCCAGCCACATTTGAAACAATCACTCGCTCCTCACCAAGTATGGCATTGACAAGGCTAGATTTTCCTACATTTGGGCGTCCGATTAATGAGAGACGAATTGTATCTTCATCATATTCATCTTCAATGTCTTCTTTAAAGTGGCGTGCAACAGCATCGAGTAAATCTCCTAAACCTAAGCCGTGAGAACCTGATAATGGATAGGGTTCACCAAAACCTAATGAATAAAAATCATAAATATCATTTCTCATTTCAGGATTATCAACTTTATTTACAGCTAGAACAACTGGTTTTTTTGATTTATAAAGCATTTGTGCAACCATTTCGTCGCTTTGTGTTAGGCCCTCGCGCACGTTAACCATAAAAATGATGACGTCTGCTTCTTCTATTGCGAGTTCTGCTTGCGCTCTAATTTGAGTTTGAAATGGTGCATCTCCGATTTCAATACCGCCTGTATCTATAATATTAAATTCATGTGTAAGCCAATCGCCACTTGAATAAATTCTGTCTCGTGTAACACCTGGTGTATCTTCAACGATTGAAACACGTTCCCCAACGATGCGATTGAAAATTGTTGATTTCCCTACATTTGGTCTTCCAACAATCGCTACAACTGGTTTCGTCATGATTGTTCTTCCTCTCTTTAAATATCCTTATTATTTTAGCATAAAGAATTGTCATTTTAAAAGGACGTATGTAAGACTGTTTTTATTTACATACTCGACACACATACATATGTTCATTCCCTTAAAAGTCTAAATATGAATGGGTTGCATCATTGTTCATTATATCATGGACAGGCCTTTTGATTAAAAATAAAAAAGCAGAGACATACGAGATGCATGTCTCTGCCAAAAAGATTATAAATTTAAGTCTTTTAATTTATCTCCGAACACATCACCGAGTGTTGGATTATTTTCATTTTCATCCTCAGAAGATTGAGTGTAAGATTTTGTTGTTTCTTCAGATGCTTCATTAGTTTCTTCTTGAGGTAATGCAGCTTTAATCGAAAGTGAAATGCGTTCTTCTTCAGGATTAATACCTAAAATTTTAACTTTAACTGCTTGTCCTGGTTCCAATACTTCATTTGGTGTACCAATATGTTTGTGACTAATTTCAGAGATGTGAACTAACCCTTGTAAGCCTTTATCAATTTCTACAAAAGCACCAAAGTTAGCGAGTCTCATCACTTTACCGTCAACAATGTCACCCTCACTGTATGTCTCTTGAATTGTTTCAAAAGGGCTCGGTAACGTATCTTTAATAGATAATGAAATGCGTTCTGAGTCTTGTTCAACAGAGCGAACTTTCACTTTTACAGTATCACCAATTGAAACAACTTCCTCAGGTGATTTAACGTGTTCATGAGATAACTCAGATACGTGTACTAAACCATCTACGCCACCAAGATCAATAAATGCACCAAAGTTTGTTAATCGTGCAACTTTTCCTTCGATTACGTCGCCAGCTTTAATAGATTTTAACAGTTCTTCTTTTTTCTTTGCGTTTTCTTCTGCTTCTACAGCTTTACGGCTTAGGATGACACGATTATTAGATGGGTCAAGTTCTTCTACTTTTAATTCAAGAACTTTACCTTCATAATCTGAGAAATCTTCAATGAAATCAGTTGAAATTAGCGATGCCGGAATGAAACCCCTTTGTCCAACGTCAACAACCAAGCCACCTTTAACAACTTCTGTTACTTTGGCTTCAATTGTTTCATTATTATCTAATTTTTCTTGTAGAAATTCATATGATTTCTCTTCTTCTAATTGTCTTTTTGAAAGAATGTAACTACCTGTGTCGTTGTCTTCATCTACTTCGATTTTAGTTACATATGCTCCAATTTCATCTCCGACTTTTACTACTTCATTTGCATTATCAATATGATGTGTTGATAACTGGCTTATTGGGATGATTCCGTTATATTTTCCGCCATTAACGTGTACAACAACATGTTTATCTTCAATTTGTTGTACCTCGCCTGTTACCTTATCGCCCTCTTTAATGTCTTTAATCATTGATTCATTGAATTCTTCAGTCATCATGAATGCCTCCTTATACTACTACATAATACTAACATCTTATAAAAGTGTAAAATTGTCAAGAAATTTAGATAAGTTAGAATTAAGCGCTTTGAGAATACAAAATGAGTAAAATTTTTATAAAAAAATAAAAATGCATCATAGAATATGACAATATACGATGGTCTCGACCAGTAAAAATTAAATTCTGTATTTTTACTGGTGTTACGCTTAAAACTAAACTAAAAAAATTTAGTTTATTTGATTTTGTGCCGATCGAGCTAATGAAATGATGCGTTCTGTAACTTGCTCAATCGTTAAGCCAGTTGTATCAATTTCAATCGCATCGTCAGCTTTTCTAAGTGGTGAGATTTCACGGTTCATGTCATAGGCATCACGCTCAGCAATGTCTTTCATAAGTTGTTCGTATGTTGCATCAATACCACGTGCTTCGTTGTCTTTTAAACGACGCATCGCACGTTCTTCGACAGATGCAATCATATAAACTTTTAATTCTGCATTTGGAAGTACTGTTGTACCAATATCACGCCCGTCCATGACAATTCCTTTTTCAATCGCAAGCTTTTGTTGCGCTTCAACTAAAAATTCACGAACTTCTTGCATTGAGGAGACATAAGAAACATTTTGTGTGACGTCATTTTCTCTTAAATAATCTGTTATATCTTCGTCTTGAAGAAGTACACGTTGCCCTTTATCAGGGTCATAAATTAATTCAAGTTGAATATTTGAGATAAGGTCTTTAAAATTTGTAAATTGTGATTTGTTTTTTAAATAATGGTAAGTGATTGCACGATACATCGCTCCTGTATCGACATAAATCATTCCTAATTGTGCAGCAACATGTTTTGCAATTGTACTTTTACCTGCTGCAGCGGGGCCATCTAAAGCAATATTTATAGCTGTCATTCTATACCTTCCTTGTTGTTTAGTTAATAATATTTTATCATAATAACGTACGTTTTATCGAGGAGGAAACATATGAAATCATTATTAGTGATTCATACGGGTGGTACAATCAGTATGTCAGAAGATGAATCTAACAGAGTTTCAACAAATGATGAAAATCCAATTGCGCAGCATCAAAATGTCATTGAAAGATATGCTGAGATAGATGAAATGATGCCTTTTAATGTCCCTTCACCCCATATGAATTTAACACATGTAAAAACGCTGAAGTCACTTATCGAACAATATGCGTCTCGCTATGACGGTTTTGTCATTACACATGGGACAGATACGCTTGAAGAAACTGCGTATTTATTAGATTTAACAGTTGCAACTTCAAAACCTGTCATTTTAACAGGTGCGATGCGTTCATCAAATGAAATCGGATCAGATGGATTATATAATTTTATTTCAGCGATTCGTGTAGCAATTCATGATGAATCCCATGATAAAGGGGTCATGGTTGTTTTTAATGATGAGATCCATACCGCACGTAATGTTACAAAAACACATACTTCTAATACAAACACTTTCCAAAGTCCTAATCATGGTCCCTTAGGGGTCATTACAAAATCTGGAATTTTATTTCACCATAAACCATATAGACAAGAAGTATTAACGACGATTGATGAAAGTTTAAATGTTGCTTTAATAAAAGCGCATATGGGGATGGGAAGTGAAATGCTCTCCTATTACGCACACAATAACGTAAATGGGATTGTGATTGAAGCATTGGGTCAAGGGAACCTCCCTCCAACTGCTATGGCTGGATTAAATGAATGTTTAGAGAAAGATATCCCAGTTGTATTAGTGTCGCGTTCTTTTAACGGTATTGTAAGTGCTGTATATGCATATGAGGGAGGCGGACACCAATTACATCAAAAAGGTGTGATATTTTCTAACGGACTCAATGGTCAAAAAGCACGACTCAAATTACTTGTGGCGCTCAGTCAACAATTGGCGAATGATGATTTGCGAATTTACTTTAATAAATAATAAAAACTGTCGATCTTTTAAATGATCGGCAGTTTTTTACTATTATGATTCAAGAGGAGCTTGTTTTTTAGATAAAATATCATTTGCAATATCGTTGGCATGATACTTACCATTTTCAATAAAAATGGTATTCGCATCGTTACCTGCAGCAATAACACCTGCAATATAACAGTTATGCACATTTGTTTCATACGTATCTTTGTTATAAACAGGTGCTGTTCCAAATTCATTTGTACGCGTTTCGATACCAATCGCATTTAAAAATTCATAATCTGGATGATATCCTATCATTGCAAAAACATAGTCATTATGGATTGTCTCAGTTACACCTTGCGTTTCAAAAGTGACGCTATCTTCAGTAATTTGAGTAACATGACTGTTAAAGTGCATTTTAATATTATTACGACGTACAAGTGAATCAAAATTAGGCAAAATCCATGGTTTGATCGAAGGTGAATAATCAGCACCACGATAAATGACAGTTACACGTGCACCAGCTTTTTCTAATTCGATTGCAGCATCTACCGCTGAGTTTTTTCCTCCAATAATTACGACGTCTTGATCAAAATAAGGATGTGCTTCTTTAAAGTAATGCATGACTTTAGGTAGGGTTGCACCATCTACCTCTAAAGTATTATGTTGCCCGTAATAGCCTGTTGCAACAGTTAGAAAACGACATTGATAGACATTTTTAGTTGTAGTAATAGTAAAATGATCGTCTATTTTACGAACCGTTAACACTTCTTCAAACGCGTTAATCGATAATTGATGATGTTTCACGACTTCACGATAATAAACAAGCGCTTGATTTCTACGTGGTTTTAAATCCTCAACGATGAATGGTACATCCCCAATACTTAACTTATCACTTGATGAGAAAAACGTTTGATGCGTTGGATAATGATAAATAGCATTAACGATATTCCCCTTCTCTATAATCAAAGTCTCAATACCCTTTTTCTTTTGTTCAATTGCAGCGCTCAATCCACAAGGTCCGCCGCCTATAATGATACTTTCAATTTTAATCATAATTCGCGATTCCTAATCACGACAGGTGCGTCAATGAAGATAGGAATCTACCTCCTTACCGTACTAAACGATGACATCGTTCTCATTTGTCCATGATATATTATAGCAATATCATGGTTAGAACAAAATGGAAATGTTTGTTGTTTATAAAGTTGACAATCTTTGCGATTTTTACAGAAATCATAAAAAGTGATGCAAAAATATATTGAATTTTTACATCACTTTGAAAATTTATTTTTTATTTGTTTATGGAATAATTAAGTGTTGTCCATTGCTGATGTTGTTTCCAGAAATACCGTTGGCTCTTCTAATTTTTTCAACATTTTCAGGTGACCCATTACCATAGTAGCGTATAGCTATACGGTATAAGTTTTCATTACCCGAAACTGTATGTGATTGTCCACCCGCTTGGTTTTGCTGGTTTTGATTTTGTGTATTTTGATTTTGCTGATTTTGTGGTGTTTGACCTTGCTGATTCATACCGTTTTGTTGATTGTTTTGTTGTGAAGGGTCATTACTTTGAGAAGTAGCGTCTTCATTTGAATTTTTATCTTTAGACTCATTATCTTTTTGAGCTTTGTCTTTATCAGCTTCTTTATCTTTAGTTTCTTTATCTTTAGCTTTATCATTTTTAGCTACTTCTGTTTGTTTGCCCTTATCGTGGTTATCATTATTACCTTGGTTAAATAAATACATTCCTCCAAATATCGCTAAAGCACCTAACAATAGTAATGCAGCAAGAAGCGGTATGATACGTTTTATACAACCGCCACGTTTTTCTTTTCCGTGATTATCATGACCATGTCCATGGTTCGCACCAGTAGCAGCGCCTGTCCCCGCCAACTCTTTATTACGGGAACGGTTATGATTTTCTTTTTTATCATGATGATGTTTAGCAGCGGCGCCGGCTACACCAGCAGCGGCAGCACCCGCAGCAACTTTTTTACCATTGTGCTTTTGACGGTCGTCATGTTTAGGATCACGATGTGCATCTTCTTGAGAACGTGAATTGACATCATTTTGATTATGACGTTGTGCCTCTTTTTTATCATGATGGTGTTTAGCAGCAGCGCCGGCAACTCCAGCAACGGCAGTACCCGTAGCAACTTTTTTACCATTGTGCTTTTGAAGGTCGTCATGTTTAGGATCACGATGTGCATCTTCTTTAGAACGTGAATTGACGTCATTTTGATTGTGACGTTGTGCCTCTTTTTTATCATGATGATGTTTAGCAGCAGCGCCGGCTACACCAGCAGCGGCAGCACCCGCAGCAACTTTTTTACCATTGTGCTTTTGAAGGTCGTCATGTTTAGGATCACGATGTGCATCTTCTTTAGAACGTGAATTGACGTCATTTTGATTGTGACGTTGTGCCTCTTTTTTATCATGATGGTGTTTAGCAGCAGCGCCGGCAACACCGGCAGTGGCAGCACCTGCAGCAACTTTTTTACCTTTAAGGTCACGTTGAGATGTATGTACATCTTCTTGGGTCGTTTCATGTCGTTTAGCATGACGATGATTGGCATCAATTTGTTTGGATTGTTTATCCAATGTTTCATTGCCGAGGTTTGTGCTACGATGTTGGTCTTCCTTAGGCGAAGCACTTATATTGCGTGATCTTTCACGAGTATCGTCATTCGACGGAGATGTTGATGAACTATATTGTGTTCCAACATGTTTTCGATCCGCATGCTCTGTTTCACTCTCAGTCTTCAATGTATCATCATATTGTATTTGTTCACGATGTCGGCCACCGTGATGTTCTGGACGTCCATCGTCACGTGTATGATGACGCGTAACCTGCGCATCGTCTTTAGCGTAATCTCTAATTTTTTCACCTCGTTGAGATGCTTGATCATGTGACTGAGTCTGTACATTACGTTGATCATCATGAGAAGATGACTTTTTGTTGACGAAGCCTCCAAGAATCCCAGGACGTTTACCTTGTCCTTCGTGTGATGTTTGTTCATCATTGTTATCGGAATGTGCCTTGACATCTGATGGTTGGCCTAAATCACGTTTACGGTGACGTCGTGATGCGTTTCTAGGTGGAAAATGCTGATGTTCATCTTTAACATCAAATGAAGTTTCATCTTGATCTGTCTCTTTATGAGTTGGTTCAGATTGATTTGGTTTAATTTCTTGACGATTACGTTCAAAATCATCCTTAAAATTATCTTTTGACAAAGTATTCACCCTTTCTATTACTGTATATATAGCTTATCTTGAAACATTTAAAACATCATTTTGCGATTTAATTACTGTTTTCAAAAAGTAGCTAAAATGAACAGTAAACCATCCCCTGGATCATCATAGTTGTGTATTAATTATAGCGATTTTAAAAATGCAAAGTAAAGTGAATTGAAGCTAATCGAGTAAACTTTTGAGCTTTTCTATATAATTTAATTGCCTTTTTACTTTTTTGCCATTTTTTTCTGTGATCTGAAATATATTGTCACATATATCGCAACAATGTTGTTCTTGTACTTCCGTCGTATTAAAGTAACGTAGTATTACGGCACGACGACATTGTTGAGTCATTATAAAATGCATCATATGTCTATATGCACGATGCTTTAATTGTGATTGATTACTAAAAATTTGTGCTAATGTGTTGATTTGAAAACGTTGCCTCAACGTTTCGATAATCTGTCGCTTTTCTTCATCGATAAGTTGTCCTTGTTCATACAGAGTGATATCTGTTTGATCAATGGCATTTAACGTCATTAAGTTTTCCATCAAATACTGGTCATCTGGTTGATACAATAATATGGCTTGGCTTAACGCCCCGTCACGCCCTGCTCTGCCAATTTCCTGGATATAACTTGATGGACTGTAAGGTGCATGAAAATGAACGACAGATCTAATATTCGGTTTATTAATGCCCATTCCAAACGCACTTGTTGCGACAATGATTTTGATTTCATTGTTTATAAATTGATGTTGAACGGTTTGACGTTCTTGATAAGATAAATCTCCATGATAAAGACCTGTCAAATGTCCTGCTTCATAAATACGCCCTGCTAAATGTAGGCCCACTTTTTTTGAAGAAACGTAAATAATGGTCGGCCCACTGTCTTCAATGAATCCTAAAAGCCAATTTAGTTTCTCTTCATATGAGTCCATAAACTTCACATTTAATGAGATATTCGAACGGTTTACGCTTGAATCATATAGTTCAAATGGTAGTTCTATGACAGTGGTGAGATCATGTAGCAATTGAGGCGTAGCCGTTGCTGTTAATGCGAGTATTGTGGTGTCTTTAAAATAACGAATGACATGACCTATGAGGGCATAATGTGGTCTGAAATCAAATCCCCATTCTGATAAGCAATGTGCCTCATCTAGAACAATTAATCCAAAGTTTAAATGTTTAAAACGGTTAAAATGATGTGGTTGCATGAGTAACTCAGGGCTTACAAAAATAAAGCGTGCAGTTGTAAGTTGTTTAAAAGCAAGCTGTCTTTCACGCTCTTCCATACCTGAATGGATCGCAACAACACGACGTTCACCATTCATTTTCATCTGCATGACCTGATCATCCATTAAAGATATAAGTGGTGAAATAATAAGCGTTGGTTCTCCTTTGATATATGTAGGGAGTTGATAACATAAACTTTTACCACTCCCTGTTGGTAATACACCTAACGTATGGTGACCGTCCATAACTTTTTTAATAATATCTTTTTGTCCAGGTTTGAATGAATCGAATCCAAAATAATGTTTTAGCGCTTTATTCAGCATGGTAGACTCCTTTGGAAATATAAATAATAATTAATTTGATTTCAAAGTAGCTAAACATATCAAATGTATTTTTATAGAATTTTAAACGTTGTTTTGGGTGTTTATGATAATAATGAATAAAATCATTAAGAGCTGCTGTATCTGATATGAAATGTGAAATGTCAGTAAGATAGCCATTTATAAATAAGTCGACGATATGATCATATACGGTATTAATAGAGATTTGATGCATTTTCGATATTTGATCAATCGAATGGCCATTATTTAAATCACAATATGTTCGATATACTGCTTTAGAGACGTTTAAGGATGCGCAACATTGTGATAAGATTGGAAAGCGATTTGAATCTTTTAAAATATCAGTAAGATAAAATAAATCTAAATAAATAGCGCGCGTGCATGTGTCGTTATCCATGCCCTCAATCAATGAAACCTGATGTGGCGTATACATAGATTCATCATAACCTGTTAAAAAATAATGAAGAATAGACGTTGTGTGACATGAATTTAATGCTTTAAATACATCGTAAATTTCAGATTTAACATCCGTTTCAAGATGATTTTTTTTAATATGAAAGAACATATGTCTAACGTGTTCGTGAATATGTACGTGAGATGTGGTTGGCATGAATTGTGGCTGTTGATGCTGCATGTTTGAAAGTGTTTGAATCAGTAATTGTACACATTCAAACGTATGTGTTAACGTTTCATACGTTACTTCATTTGATGTCGGTATATTTTGGGGCGTATACGTTTCTTCAAGAATAGTTTGATACGTATCCCATGTTAAATTTTTATTTAAACCATATAAAGAAAAAAGCTTTAGGGAAACAGCATCAAAAAAAGTTTGATGTGATTTTTTACCTATGATAATATTATATATGCTTTTTTCAGTTTTATATGGTGAGGCTTGAGTATAAGCATATTGAATTAAAGTTTTCATAGTTTGGCCCTCATTCTATAAACGGAAATATTGAAAATTAATTTACACCCATCTACAATAAAATTATAATGTGAGTGTGATACTTTGAAAAGGGAGGCGAAAAATTTGGCTAAATACACAATCGTGGATATGGATACTTGTATCGCATGTGGAGCATGTGGTGCTGCTGCGCCTGACATATATGACTATGATGACGAAGGTATCGCATATGTTATCCTAGACGATAACCAAGGGACTAAAGCTGTGCCAGAAGAATTATATGAGGATCTTGAAGATGCATTTGAGGGTTGTCCAACTGATTCTATAAAAGTGGAGGAAGAACCTTTTGACGGTGATGCACTTAAGTTTGAATAGTAATGTCATTTCAATGATATGATATAGATGAATAAAGAACACTCGAGCGCTAAGGTAAGGATGCGCTTGAGTGTTCTTTAATTTACAATTTAAGTAAAGAAAGGCTTTATCAATGATATTAACCTTTTAAAACTTTAGAAATACGAGGATATAGAAGTAAAAATATAATTGAAATTAATAAACCTTTGATTAAATTAAATGGGATAATTCCAGCGGTAATGATCACCTTCAAATTATGAACAATATCCGTTAGATTCATAATTAAGCCATACAATGGTAAAAGTACAAAATAATTCATTACGCTTAAAACCATTGTCATCACAATTGTTGCAACGACTAACCCTAGAATTAAAGCACGTTGAGTACGGGATTTTTTGTAAATCACGTAACTCGTTAATAAGAAACTACATCCTGCTAAAAAGTTAGCTACTGGTCCCACTGGGTCACTCATATTAAAGAAAAAGTTGAGTAGATTTTTAATTAATTCTACTAGAATACCTGCGACAGGACCAAATAAAAATGTTGCTATGAGTGCAGGGATATCACTAAAGTCAATCGTTAAATACGGTGGTAAAAATGGTAATGGGAATTTTAAAAACATTAATACAAATGCTATGGCGCTTAACATTCCCACGATAATCATACGTCTCGTTTGACGTTGTTTCATAATGGTCCCCCCTTTACTGATTAGAATTTCGAAGTGTTTGAAATTGATTATAAACCATTTTGAAAGCATGTGTAATGATGATACTTGGTTTAAGTCCCTGAATGACAAATGGAAAATATTATACTTGTCTTTTTGGTAACTTTATTTTAAATTGTGTTCCGATATTCACTTTACTCATAACGGAAATATGCCCGCCATGCGCTTCTACAATCATGCGTGTAATAAACAATCCTAATCCTGTCCCTTGTTTGCCACGCTTTCTTGACGCATCAACTTTATAAAAGCGTTCGAACACTTTCTCAAGGTGTTCTGGAGAAATTCCGACACCCGTATCTGACACAGTTAAAATATAATCAGTTTCAGTTTCTGATGCTGAAATAGAAATGCGGTCACCTGGCTTCGTATGTCTTGCGGCATTGTCGACTAAATTTGTTAAAACTTGTTCCATACGATCAAAATCGTAATGCCAGTTGTGTGTCATAATGCCATCCATTTGAAAGTTTAAAGTTAAACCTAAATCTAATGCTTCTTGTTTATATTTAATTGCCATCTTTTGAATTAAATCATTCATCGGTTGTTCTGTTTTGCTCACTGTTACGCCTTCTGCATCAATTCTCGCGACATCTAGTAATTCATTAACAAGTCGAGATAGACGTCTTGATTCATCTAAGACAATAAGTAGAAACTCTTTGATTTCGTCAGGCTCAGTAACGACACCATCCACAATAGACTCCGTATAACCTTGTAATAACGAGATAGGTGTACGTAACTCATGTGAAACACTTGCAATGAAATCTTTTTTAACTTGATCCATATGGTGTTCATTGGTCATATCACGCATCACGACAACTAAACCACTTTCTCCTGTTGGTTGAATGCGTTCGATATAACTCATAATGATGACAAAATAACGTTTATTAATCTCATATTCTTCGTATTCTGTACGTCTCGTTTTGAAAGTTTGATTCGCTTGAGCGTCATATTTTGCTTTGAGTTCTTTTGGCATTTCTTGTAATAAGTTTGTAGCCAGTTGATTTGATAAAATGATTTCTCGACGGTGGTTCATCCCGAGAACCCCTTCGACCATCGCATCAATTAAAGTGTCACGAATATTTTTAGACGTTGTGATCGCATCGATATGCGTTTGAATATTACGACTCATTTTATTAAACGTCATTGCTAATGCACCAATTTCATCTTTTGTTTGAACGGGTACACGTTTCGCATAATTACCTCTCGCTACTTCTCTAGCTTGGTTTTTCAATTCTCTTAATGGATTTGTAATTCTTGTAGATAAAAAGAATGCGAATACCGTTGAAATGCCCAAGAAAATGAGTGCTGTAATTAATATAATAATTGTGATGACATTGTTCGTGTCTTCAATACTTTTTAAATCTTGATAAATAAATACTGCCGATGCTTGACCTTTATAATCTTTCGATGGATATCCAAGTAATACGTAAGTACGATCGATGCCTTTAACGTTAACCGTGACATGTTGAAGCACCGATTTTTTCTCAGAGAGTACTTTGTCAAACGCTTTATTCTCTTTGATTTCCTCAAGCATTTTTTCTTTGATTGAGTTCGAATCTTTTAAATTAACAAAGTCAGGTATGATGATTAATCCTTTATTTTTTTCCAACATAATATCACTTTGTCGAATGGCACTTTGTCTATCTTTACTTTCATCTAACACTTGATTAATACTTTTCGCATTTTCAAATAGTGTATTTTCAGTTTGTTGCGTGAAATAATACTGCATAAAGGTAATGAGTGCTGCACTCAATAAAATTAAAACTGTCGTTACTATTAATAAAATAGTTAACCACAGTTTTATGACCACATTATTCAGGCGCTTCATTATTTTCATTGACTTCAAATTTATAGCCAACGCCCCAAACTGTTTGAATCATTTGCGCAGCATCACTTGATACACGATTGAGCTTTTCACGCAAACGCTTCACATGTGTATCTACAGTTCTTAAGTCACCATAAAATTCATAATGCCAAACTTCTTTTAATAATTGTTCACGATCAAACACTTTATTCGGTGTTTTGGCTAAGTATATTAACAATTCATATTCTTTCGGAGTTAAATTAACAGGTGTTTCATCCGCTAAAACTTTATGCGCATCGTTATCGATTGTCAAGTGTTTAAATGAAATCACGTCACGCGCATGTGGCTCATTATGATCAGTGAGTTGAGATTGCGTGCGACGTAATAATGCCTTAACACGTAATACCACTTCTCTAGGTGAAAATGGCTTGACGATATAATCGTCTGCACCAGATTCAAAGCCTTCAACACGGTTATTTTCTTCACCTTTAGCTGTCAACATGATAATAGGTGTTTCTTTCGTTTCGCGTAACATTGTAGCGACTTCTATACCATCTCGCTTAGGTAACATTAAATCTAGTAAGATACACGCGTAATCATGCGCTTGCGCGAGCTGGAGTGCTTCTTCACCATCTGTAGCTTCAACGACTTGATAGCCTTCTCTTTCAAGATATATTTTTAATAATTTTCTGATACGTTCTTCATCATCCACGACTAAAATTTCGTTAGTCATTATGACATACCTCCCACGCCTACTTACAATTCATTCCTATGCCTAGTATAGCATATGGAATGTTTAAATAGATAATCAAACAATAATACTAAGATTATAATAAGCTAGATTTCAAATTTTGTGCAATTTATTTGGTGGAGCCTTGATTAGCGAGTTGGCGCAACGTTTTAACCTCATGAGGGGATAATACGCGCCCTTCACCAGCACCTAAGCCTTTTAAATCAAGAGGACCAAATGAAACGCGAGAAAGTTTGGTCACTTTAAAACCAAAGTGTTCAAACATACGGCGCACTTGTCGATTGCGTCCCTCAGTAATTGTAATTTCAATGAGTGACGTGTTTTTTGTTTTGTCCTGTTTTTTCACTTTAACTTTAGCGGGTTGTGTCATACCATCTTCGAGTTGAATACCACTTTCTAAAGCTTTTACTTGTTCACGTAAAATATAACCCTCAATTTTAGCAATATACGTTTTAGGAATTTTATATCTCGGATGGGTCATTAAATTCGTAAATTCCCCATCGTTTGTTAATAATAGAACGCCTGACGTATCATAATCTAAACGTCCAACTGGGTAAATCCGCGTATCAAGGTCGTCAAAGTAATCTGTAACAACTTTTCTTCCTCTGTCATCTGATACACTCGTAATCACTTGAGTCGGTTTGTAAAACAAAATGTATAACTTATCCTCAAGTTCTAATGGAATACCTTCGACACTTACGCGGTCTGAAGGGCTTACTTTCGTCCCAAGTTCTGTGACGACTTTGCCATTGACCTCTACTTTGCCTTCAAGAATTAATGTTTCAGCTTTACGTCTAGATGTATAACCGCTGTTCGCGATACGTTTTTGTAATCGTTCAAATTGTGTCATTCTGTTGCTCCTTTCTGATTTACGAGCTCACTAAAAAAGTTTTCTATTTCTTCTTCATCTTCATCTGTTGTAGGTAGCGCATCTAAAGATTTCAAACCAAAGACATTTAAAAATAAATCTGTTGTATATAAATGTTGACCACGTGTTTCCGGGTGCTGTTTGGGTTCAATTAATCCTTTAGCTATTAATGCTTTCACAGGCCCATCTGAATTAATACCACGAATCATTTCAATATCGCTTCGAGTCATAGGTTGATTGTAAGCGATAATTGCGAGGACCTCCATAGCAGCTTGTGAGAGCTTAGCTTTTCCTTTATTGACAATCAGCGCTTCTATGTATGGTTCCGCTTCTTCAACAGTCGTTAAAACCAATGTTTCTCCGAATTGTTGTAAAGTTAACCCATCAATATGAAAGTGATCTATATATGTCGTTAATTGCGTATCATTAACTTCTAAAATATCAGCCAATTGTTTACGTTCAATGCCATCTTCCCCTACAGTATACAAGATGGCTGTCATGATTTCGTTATGATTTAAAGTCATAATTGACTCCTTTAGTAATATTAAAATTGTGGAAAGCTTCTGTTTGTTGGATTTGTATCATGCCTGTTTTAGCCATTTCGAGTAATGCTAAAAAATGTGTCACAACATGTTCTATCGTTTCATTAAATGTAAATAAGTCAAAAAATGTAATGGATTGCTGTTGTTGTAATTTTGAATGAATATGTGCTGTAGATTGTTGAATGGTATACGTTTCTTTTCTAATTTGAACTTGAGTTGGTTTTTTTAACGCAACACGTGTTTTCATTTTCTGATAGGCCACAATTAATTCGGTTAAGTCGATGGTTGTGTCCTCTGACAAACGTTCTGATTTTTCATAATGAGATAAATCAGACGGCGTTTTCGTATATAAATGCGCACGTGCTTCTTTCTTTGAATCTAATAACGATGCATATGCTTTAAAATTTTGATACTCAATCAATTTCTCTACAAGTTCTTCTCGTGGATCCTCTTCATCTGCATCACTTTGTTCTATGTCAGGCAATAACATGCGACTTTTAATCATTAAAAGTTCGCTCGCTACAACTAAATACTCACTTGCAACGTTAATTTCAAGCTGATTCATCGCATGAATATATTGCATATATTGTTCTGTTAATGCTTTCATCGGAATATCATAAATATCGATTTCAAATTCTTTAATTAAATGGAGTAATAAATCTAAAGGACCATTAAAGGCGTCTAATTTCACCTCATACATGCGCGTTTGCCTCATTTCTTATTGCAAGTTGGATGCATTGTATCCGAAAGTATTATAGCATGTTTATGAGTAACAATAAATTTTGGAGTGATACATTTGCATCAACAACTTATGGAATTTTATGTACAATTTCATCAAAAACAACATTATTTCTTATGTCACGATATATTAGAAGAAGCATGGAAAGCACAACCCACATTTTCAAAAGATGATCCTGTAGTGGCGCTGATTCTTTTAGCAACCGCATGTTATCATCATCGTAGAGGCAATTTTAAAGGTGCGCATCGTTCATATAAAAAAGCGTTAACTGTTTGTCGTCATCATGATAAATTAACGTATCAAGCTTTAGGTGTAGATTATCATCAATTTGAAAATGAATTGCGGCAATTGATTGAAAGCACTGAACAAAAAGAACGCTACACCCCTATTGTTATCCCATTAACAGCAGAGATGACGCAAAATATTTTACATCACTATCCTAATTATTATCTGTTAAAGACAGTCATATCGTCACCTTATATTTTACATCATCATAAATTACGTAATCGCGATGATGTGATCGAAGCGCGCGCGCGTGCATTGCAAAATAAAAAACGTTAGCTTAAAAAATAAGTTAACGTTTAAGCACGTGGATGAAATGCTTGATACATTTTTCTAATTTGGGTTTTCGAGACATGCGTATATAATTGTGTCGTAGAAATATCAGAATGACCGAGCATTTCTTGCACAGCTCGTAAATCTGCCCCATTTTCAAGTAAATGTGTTGCAAATGAATGTCTTAACGTATGAGGAGTGAGCCGTTTTTGAATGCCAGCTTTTTGGCCTGTTTGTTTAATCATTTTCCATATCCCTTGACGTGTTAATGGCTTGCCATGCATATTTAGAAACAATGTATGCGTAACATGTTTTTTTAACAATTGAGGGCGTACGGTTTCTATATATTTTTGAAGAAAATCAATTACCGTTTCACCTAACGGGACAATGCGCTCTTTATTCCCTTTACCAAAAACTCTAACAAAGCCCATCATCAAATTAATATCCTCAACTTCAATACTTATCAATTCCGACACACGCATACCCGTCGCATATAAAAGTTCTAACATTGTACGGTCTCGATAGCCATTGTTTTTAGAAATGTCGGGCGTACAAAGCAATAAATCAATTTCTTCTATAGATAATACATCAGGTAATTTACGTTCGTATTTCGGTGTTTCAATTAGAACGGTTGGATCATTCGATGCGTATTTTTCACGTAAGGCAAATTGATGAAAGCTTCTAATTGTAGAGGTGAATCGTGCAATTGATTTAGTAGATCGCCCTTCATCATGTAAGACGCCGAACCATTGTTGTAACGTCTGACGGTCTACGAAATCTAAATGCGTGATTTTACGCTCTTGTAAATAATTTAAATAATGATTTAAATCTCGTCGATATGCTGCGATTGTATTTTCAGACAATCCTTTTTCAAGTTGTATAAATTTTAAATATTCATCGACAACGTCTTGCATTCAATCACCTTCATTTCATTATCAAAGTTGAGTGATTTATTTCGATTTATTTTTGTTTTGACATGTGTTACAGATGCCATGAAATGTTAGGCGATGGTCTAAAATTTTAAAATTAAATTCTCGTTCCACACGTTCTTCTACTTGTGGTAATAAATCTTCATCGATTTCATCTACACGACCACACTCCATACAAACTAAATGATGATGGAAATGTTCAGACCCTTCTTTACGTAAGTCAAAGCGTGCCACACCGTCACCAAAACTCACTTTATCGACAACTTTTAAGTCAGCTAAAAGTTCTAATGTACGGTAAACGGTAGCCAACCCTATTTCTGGTGCTTTTTCTTTAACTTTTAAGTAAACGTCCTCCGCACTTAAATGGTCTGCCTCGTTTTCAATTAATACTCTTACAGTCGCTTCCCTTTGCGGTGTAAGTTTATATGAAGATTGTTGTAATTGTTGCTTCACGCGATTTAATCGTTCTTCCACGGAAGCTTCACCCCTCTACTGAAATTTAAAATCATTATAATGTGTATGAATTACTTGTATTAAATTAACAGTAATTGAGAAAAAAAGCAACCCTTTAGAACAGTTATTTAGAATGATTATAATTTGATAATAGATATTGAAATGCGATTAATGTTTTGGCATCCTTGATTTGACGATGTTTAACTGCTTTTTCAACCTCGTCTAAGGTATAATAGATTTTCTCAACAAATTCATCTTCATCTAATTGCATTTGACCTTTTTCTAAATGGCTCGCAAAATAAATTGAAATGAGTTCATTGGTAAAACCAGGCGCTCCATACACTTCACCTATGAGTTTAAGTTCGTCTGCAATGTAGCCTGTTTCTTCTTCAAGTTCTCTTTTAGCAGCGTTGATGCGACTTTCATTAGGTTCTAATTTACCAGCGGGAATTTCTAATAACGTATCTTCTAATGCTTTACGATACTGTTTAACCAAAATTACTTTCTGATCAGGCGTTAAAGCGCATATCGCAACTGCACCGTTATGTTTTACAACTTCTCGGTAGGATGTTTCTTGATTAGGAAGTTCTACTAAATGTTTTTCAACTGTAATGATTTTACCTTCATACAGCGTTTCTTTAGAAAGCGTTTTTTCCTCAAATGACATGATAGGTCTCTCCTTTTCATTTATCCCGTAGGTTTGCTATGATGAATATGATTAAATTTTAACGGAAGGTGTGTACCTATGCAAAAGAATACTTTAAAAGGTGGTCTTCAATTGTCAGAATTAGGACTCGGTTGTATGAGTCTTGGAACAGATTTCGAACAAGCGCAAGCGATTATTGAGACAGCTTTGGAATCAGGCATCACCTATTTTGATACAGCGGATATTTATGACAAAGGGGTCAACGAGGATATTGTAGGTAAAGCCTTGAAACCTTATCAACATCGTGATGAGATTGTGATTGGTACTAAAGTAGGCAATCATTTAAAAGAAAATGGAGAAACGTACTGGGACCCTTCTAAACAATATATAAAAGAAAACGTCAAACAATCTTTAAGACGATTACAATTGGATTATCTTGATTTATATATGCTTCATGGAGGAACAATTGATGATCCGTTAGATGAAACCATTAGTGCCTTTGATGAATTGAAACAAGAAGGTCTCATTAAAGCATACGGTATTTCCTCTATTCGTCCTAACGTTATTCATTATTATTTACAACATAGTAATATAGAAACGATTATGTCTCAATTTAGTTTAATTGATAACAGACCAGAAGCCCTCTTAAAAGATATCGAGGCTAAAGGTGTGAAAGTGCTAGCAAGAGGACCTGTATTTAAAGGTTTACTAACAGATAACTATGAAAAAGCTTTAAATGAAAAGTTTGAAGATGGCATTTTTGATTATACGAATGAGGAACTTAAAGAAACAATTGAATCATTACATCACGTTGAACCTCATCTTTCAGCATTGACCTTTAATTACTTAAAATCATTTGATGCTTTAGGCTCTATCATTACCGGTGCAAGCACTCCAGAACAAATTAGAGATAATGTGAAACACTATGAGATGAATATTTCAACAGATAAAATCCAGCGTGCGCGCGAATTAGTAAAAAATTTAGAGTATGAACAACATTTAAATTAAAAAAAGAACCCCCGTTATACCACTTAGTATGTCGGGGGTTCAAATGTGTTAGCTGAGCTCAATTGTTGATATTATTTTCTTCTTTTAAAGATAAAGAAAATACCAAGTCCAATACATGCTATAACAACCCAAGTGATCCAAGATTGCATTAAAGCCTTACCTGTATTAGGTAATTCACTAATAAATTTAGGAATACCAGGCTTCGGTTGCTCGGATGTTTTCGGAGATTCTGACGGTGTATCTGGTTGTTTAGGTTTATTCGGTTTTTCTTCATTCGGTTTGTCAGGATTAACTGGTGTTGAAGGATCTTTGAATTGATTTGTAATCACTAAGTTACCCATGTCATCGTTATTGACACTTACGTTATAATGCTCAAGTTGTGTGCGCTCTTGAACAGTATAAACAATCTCTTTACCTTTAACTTTTTCATCGAGATCTTGCCACGTATATGTCCAATCATTTTTATCATTTAATGTAATAGTTTTACCTGTTGTTTTACCGTTAGCTAATAATTCTACCTCAATAGATGCCGGACGTTGTTTGTTTTTATCTTGTTGGTCGTCCCAGCGTTTAGTCACAGTTGCTGATGTTTTACCTGGCGTATACGTATTCGTAATCGTTGTGCCATCGATAGTTGTCGTATAATCATCTACATGGTCTTCTGTGACGCTGTAATGGATAGCTTTACCATCTTCGTATTTTGGTAAATCATGAAATGCATATGTCCAATTTGAAGTGGCATCTACAGTTTTCGTATCAACTTCTTCGCCATTCTTTAATAAGTTGACTTTAATGTGTTCAGGACGTTTACCGTCTTGATTATGATGATCTTTCCAAACTTTTTCACCTTCAACTTTTGTCGTTTCAGGCGTATAAGCGTTTGTTATGATTAAGTTACCTATATTGTCATTATTAATAGTAGTATCGTAATCTTTAAGCTTTGTTGTTTCTTTTACTGTGTATTGAATGTCTTTGCCTTTTGCTTTTTCATCAAGATCTTGCCACGTGTGTGTCCAATCATTGTCAATATCTAACGTTGCTGTTTTGCCAGTTGGTTCACCGTTAGCTAAAAGTTCTACTTCAATAGACTTCGAACGTTTGCCATCTTGGTTGTTATTGTCTTCCCAATTTTTAGTCACAGTCGCCGAAGTTTTACCTGGTGTATATTTATTTGTGATTGTCGTGCCGTCAATCGTTGTAGAGTAATCTTCCACATGATCTTCAGTGACTGTGTATTGAATTTCCTCACCGTTGTCATATTTTGGTAAATCATTAAATGCGTAAGACCAATCTGAAGATGCGTCTGCTGTTTTAGCATCAATTTTTTCACCATTTTTAAGTAGATTGATTGTGACAGTATCAGGACGTTTATGATCTTGATTGTCTTTATCATCCCAAACCTTTTTACCTTCGACTTTAGTTGTTTCAGGTTTGTGAGTGTTCGTTAAAATCACATTACCAATGTTGGTGTCATCAATAGTTGATGTATAGCCATTGACATTAGAAAGTTCTTTAACAGTGTACGAGATGGCTTTACCTTGGCTTTTCTCATCTAAATCTTGCCACGTATGTGTCCAGTCATTACTTTCTGATAAAGTCGCTTTTTCACCTGTCGCTTTACCATTGGCATATAATTCAACTTGAATTGAACCAGGACGTTGTCCATCTTGGTTATTTTTATCTTCCCAGTTTTTAGTAACGGTAGCTGTTGTTTTACCTGGTGTATATTTATTCGTGATAGTCGTACCATTAATCGTTGTAGAGTAATCTTCAACATGGTCTTCTGTTACCGTATAATCAATAAGTTGTCCATTTTCATACTTAGGTAAATTTGAAAATGCATAACGCCAATTAGAAGCGGCATTTACTGTTTGTGAATCAACTTTTTCACCATTTTTTAATATGTTTACAGTAACTGACTCAGGACGTTTACCGTCTTGATTGTCTTTATCATCCCAAACTTTCGTGCCGCTGACTTCAGTTGTTTCAGGTGTATATTCATTTGTGATGATTAAATTTCCTATGTTGCTGTTATCAATGGATGTTGCATAACCATTTACTTTAGAAAGTTCTTTGACGGTATATGTAATGGCTTTACCTTGAGACTTTTCATCCAAATCTTTCCAAGTGTATGACCATTCATTATCCGCATTTAATGTAGCAGTTTTGTTCGTTGACACACCATCTGCAAGAAGTTCAACTTGAATTGAGCCAGGACGTTTACCATCTTGGTTATTCTTGTCTTCCCAGTTTTTAGTGACAGTAGCAGTTGTTTTGCCAGGTGTGTATTTATTTGTAATCGTTGTGTCATTAATCGTTGTAGAATAATCATTAACATGATCTTCTGTTACAGTATATTCAATCACTTTGCCGTTGTCATATTTTGGTAAATTAGTAAATTCATACTGCCAATTTGTATCTTTAGTGACAGTTTCAGATTTTATCTTTTCACCATTAGCGAGTAAATTGACAGTTACAGAATTCGGACGTTTACCGTCTTGATCATTATTGTCATCCCAAACTTTTTTGCCTGATACAGAAGTTGTTTCGATAGGTTTTTCAGTATTCGTTACCGTTAAGCCCTCTTCTTTTTTAGTATAGCCTTCTGGTGTGGCATCGTTCCCTTGAGCATCAACTTCCTTTACATAATACACTATCGCTTTACCATCTTTATCTAATTCAGGTAGGGCATTCCATGTTACCTCAGTTGTTCCGTTTTCTAATTTTTTAATATCTGCATTAGGTACGGCAACTTCATTATTGTTCGCATCTTTTTGAAATAATTTAAAATATACAGTCGGATGAGAAGTCTTAGTGCCATCCCATACTTTCTTAGCTGTTACATCTTTCGTTCTCTCTTCTGCTTTAGAGTTGTCTATTTTAATGAAGTAACCTTGCGTATCAGTATCTTTAAGTTCGAACGGATATTCCTTGTTTTTATCAAATACATAAGGTGATGGCGCTTCAATCTCTTTAATAATATATTTTCCGCTTGGCAAGTCTTTAATATTAGCAAGACCTTGCGCATCCGTAACTAATTCTCTAGGATTACTTCCATCCTCGTTAGTTAAAGTGAATTTAACATTTTGGATAGGTTGTTGTGTATCTTTATCCAACTTTTGGATTTTCAATTCCCCTTTAACAGTTCCTTGAATCCCAGCATTAGCGCTAATGTTTTTTACTGTGTGATTAGAAGACTCACCATTTACTTCTGGTTGGTTATTTTCTTGATACCAGATTTGAGAATTGTTCACAAATTCAGGTTGTGTTTCATTTGTAATTTTAGTTTTGTAATGAATTGAGTAACTATTTAATGAAGCATAACCTCGAGGTATATTAACCTCAATAGTGTTATTCGATTCGTTGACAGTAATTTTTGCACCAGGTATGGCATTTTGAAATTTTTGAATGGCGTCTGAACCATCATAAATACCTTGTTGAGGGCCTTGTACTTGTATAGAAAAGCTGCTCAAATCAATTTGTTGTCCGCCTTGTATTTGGTCCTTTACAACAATATCTTTGTCAACGTACTTTCTTTCGTTGTTAATGTTTAAAAACCATCGTATATGGTTTGTATCATCTGTTTGCATATCTCCCGTTTTATAATAGAAGACACTGTTAGTACCAGCTTCCCCTTTAGTAACTGAAATATTCGCAGATTTATTTCCTGAAGTGATAGTACCTGTTTTAGTATCTGAATTTGTAGTGTTTGTTAAATTTCTTCCTTGTACTTCAAACTCTGCAAATCCAGAAACATCACTAAGTTTATCAACATTTTGGTTAAAAGTGATAGTAGCGCCCGCTTCGGTAATAACAGCTTGTCCAACAACTTCACCTCTTACAGTTAAATCAATTGTTTTACTATAGCCATCAATTTTTAATTCACCGGCATTTGGCCAATTTACTTTAATCGTATCGCCGTTCTGAATTTTTTGATTAATATCATTAAATTCAACGCGGACTTTAGCATTTCCACCATCATTAATTTGTGATGGAGATACAGTCAAACTAGTAACGTTTGTGGATGAGATGTCACTGGCTGCGGTAACGTTACTAGTATGAAATATTGGTGCTAAAACATTTAATAATAATACAAAGACCATAAAAACCAATATTTTTCTGTTCATCATATTCCCCCATTTTTCAAAATATTTAGTAATACAAATATTACTAACCAAATTATATACTATACTACTAAATAAAGGAATGTAATTTTTGTTAATATTGTGTTTGTTTATGTATACAAAGTTTGAGTTGCACAAAATTTTCGATATTTATAGCAACAAAAATTTCAATGAACTGTAAAAATTTTTTGTTTTAATACGCTAATTATGTTTAATGTCTTTTTATAGGGAATGTATAACTATATGAGTGTTATATCGGTGTAGATTTTCAATATTTCGCCGTGTGCACAACTTATTTTATGTTAAGATAAACGTAGACTAATAATTTAGGATGTGACAATCTTTATGAAAATCGTATTTTATGGTGCTGGTAATATGGCAAATGCGATATTTAAAGGAATTATAAATTCAGAATTGATACCCCCTGAAAATATTTATCTTACAAATCGGTCTAATCAACAGATGTTAGAAGAATATCATCGTGAATTAGGCGTGCATTATAGTTATGATGATGCAGCCTTATTAAAAGATGCGGATTATGTATTTTTAGGAACAAAACCGCATGACTTTGATCAATTGGCTGAGCGTATACGTGACCATATTGATGACAAAAATAAATTTATCTCTATTATGGCTGGTTTACCCATCAGTTATTTACGTGAAAAATTAAATCCGAATAATCCAATTGCACGTATTATGCCGAATACTAATGCCCAAGTTGGTCATTCAGTTACAGGTGTCAGCTTTTCACGTAATTTTGGTCCTCGCTCAAAAGATGAAGTGTTATCATTGATTAATGCTTTTGGCTCTGCGATTGAGGTAAAAGAGGATCATTTACATCAAGTCACTGCAATTACTGGCAGTGGTCCTGCTTTTCTTTATCATGTGTTTGAAAAATACGTGAATGCTGGGACTAAGTTAGGATTAGAAAAATCAGAAGTTGAAGAATCGATTCGTGAATTAATCATTGGAACTGGAAAAATGATTGAACGTTCAGATTTAAGTCTTGAACAATTAAGAAAGAACATCACATCTAAAGGCGGAACAACACAAGCTGGCTTAAATAAATTATCAGATTATGATATTGAAGGTATTTTTGAAGATTGTTTAAATGCAGCAGTAAATCGCAGTGTTGAACTTTCAATGCAAGATGATAATGATTAATCAGTACCATTATACAATTTTGTTAAATATTAAAATCCGACTCATGATTCTAACGCTTGAGTCGGGTTTTTTGTATTCATATAGGTTTCGTAGTGATACCGGTCGTATTAAAAAGAATAAGAGTCATAATCTTTCACAAATTGAAAAGAGACAGAGTGTAGTTCTTGAAGTTGTTTTTCTATGACCATGATATCATCTAATGTGTAACGATTACTTAAATGTGTAAGCAATCCATGTTTGACGTTCGCTTCACTTAAAAGATTTAACACATCTTCAATATGACTGTGATGATAGTTGTTTGCGCGTGTTTTATCGCCTTCGATATATGTAGATTCATGGACAATTACATCCGCATCTTGCGCAATTTTAATCTGATTTGCGCAAGGCTTCGTATCTCCATAAATACCTATCACTGGTCCTTGTTTATCTGGACCTTTAAATGGCGCCGTCTCATAAATGTTGCCTTCATATTCAAATGTGTCTTGTGTTTTAATGTGTTGATATATAGGTCCGGGTTGAATCCCTAATGCTTTAAGTTTATTTACATCTAATTTGCCAGGCGTACTTGGTGCTTCAATACGGAATCCGTAGCATGGTACACCGTGATTTAATGGATATGCTTTAACTTGAAATTGATTGAAAGTGAGATCGATTTCTTGATTGAGTTCAATAATATGTATGGGATAATTTAAATGTGAATGTGTTAATGCCATATTATTTTCGATGAAATCTTTAATACCAGATGGCCCCACTACAGTTAAAGGTTTCGCTTCTCCACCTTGGAAAGAACGACTCGTTAACACTCCAGGAAGACCAAATACGTGATCCCCATGCATGTGTGTAATAAAAATATGGCTCACTTTTCCTAATTTAATTGAATGATGTAAGATTTGATGTTGTGTGGCTTCCCCTACGTCAAATAGCCAAATATCAGTATCATAAGGTTCCAGTGATAAAGCAATGGATTGTGTATGACGCTCTTTCGTGGGCAACCCAGCACTCGTTCCAAAAAACGTAATTTCCATGGCGTGTGCCTCCTTAGCGTTATAGTATCATAAAAATGTGTTGAAGCGGGACATAAAATATTAGAATATGTATATAAATAATGCAGATTGTATGACCTAAATGTGTTGAATGTTTTATAATAACAAATATGATATAAATTAAGAATTGAGGTTTTGAATCTTGAATAAGTCAAAAAAGCAAATTCCAGCATTGATCACTATCTTCGGGGCGACGGGTGATTTAAGTCACCGTAAATTATTCCCATCCCTATTTCATTTATTTCAACAAGACAACTTAGACGACCGTATTGCGGTTATTGGGATTGGTCGACGTCAATTGACTAATGATGATTTTAGAGCACAAGTAAAAGCTTCGATTCAAGCCCATGTCCAAGATACGAAACATTTAGATAAATTTATGCAACATATCTTCTATCAACCTCACGATGTAAATGATGAAGCAAGCTATGCAGATTTATTACAATTAAGTGAGACGCTTGATCAAAAATTTTCTCTTGAAGGCAATCGCCTGTTTTATTTAGCAATGGCACCTCAATTTTTTGGTACAGTTACAGATTATTTAAAATCTTCTGGTCTGACGCGTACAAAAGGCTTTAAACGTTTAGTTATTGAAAAACCGTTTGGCAGTGATTTAACATCAGCAGAAGAATTAAATCAACAAATTCGTCGTTCTTTTAAAGAAGAAGAAATTTTCCGTATTGACCATTATTTAGGTAAAGATATGGTTCAAAATATTGAAGTGTTACGTTTTAGTAATGCGATGTTTGAGCCATTATGGAATAATAAATACATTTCAAATATACAAGTCACGTCTTCTGAAATTTTAGGTGTTGAAGACCGTGGCGGTTATTATGAATCGAGTGGTGCACTTAAAGATATGGTACAAAACCATATGTTACAAATGGTTGCCTTACTTGCGATGGAGCCACCGATTAGCTTACATAGTGATGATATACGCGCCGAGAAAGTAAAGGTATTGAAATCTTTACGTGTACTTCCAACTGAAGACGTGAGACATCACTTTGTTCGTGGTCAATATGACGCTGGTCAAATTAATGGCCAAGAAGTGAAAGCATATCGAGATGAAGATAAAGTTGCTTCAGATTCATCTACACCAACATTCGTCTCAGGTAAAGTGCTTATAGATAATTTTAGATGGGCAGGCGTTCCATTTTATATTCGTACAGGAAAGCGAATGAAGCGTAAATCGATACAAGTCGTCGTTGAATTTAAAGAAGTACCAATGAATTTATATTATCAAAGAGATAAACATTTAGATTCAAATCTTCTTGTTATTAATATTCAACCAAATGAAGGCGTTTCTATTCATTTAAATGGTAAGAAATATGTCCAAGGTATTGAAACTGAGCCTGTACAATTATCTTACGCAATGAGTGCACAAGATAAAATGAATACCGTAGATGCTTATGAAAACCTATTGTATGATGCGTTAAATGGTGATGCGACGAACTTTACACATTGGGAAGAATTGAAATCAACATGGAAGTTTGTCGATTCAATTTCTGATGCATGGTCTAAATTTGAACCTGAATTCCCTAATTATAAAGCAGGTACAAATGGCCCACTTGAAAGTGACCTCCTCTTGAGTAGAGATGGTTTAAAATGGTGGGATGACATTCAATAACTATAAGAGCTAAGTATGTTTTTAATGCTACTTAGCTCTTTTTGATTTATAATATAACATTAAGTAATGCTTTACGTTAAAGTAATTTAGGAGTGACCCCTCTTGGACGTTATCAAACACATTCAACAAGCGATTATTTATATTGAAGATCATCTTTATGAATCGTATGATTTACAACATTTAAGTGATTACGTTGAACTGTCACCTTATCACTTATCGCAATCTTTTCTAATGATTACTGGTCAAACACCAGAAGATTATTATAAAGCTAGACGTTTAACATTAGCGGCAAAGGAATTAAAACAAAGTAATGCACGATTAATTGACATCGCAAAAAAATATCACTATTCAGATGTCAATGCTTTTGCACATGATTTTAGTGATTATCATGGTGTTTCACCGCTTCAAGTTAAAACTAAATCTGATCAGCTCAATATGCAACCTCAAATTTATTTAAAGCTAACAACAACAACGAAACCCGCACCACCTTTTCGTTACGAACATATTGGCGATTTTGGTATGGTTGGCTATTCTCGGTTCATCCCTAGCCAAGACATTGAAAGTCCTTTTAACGTACCTGATTTTTTAGAAGATTTAAAAGCTGATGGGCGTATTGACGATTTAATTAAATATAATGATTGCGGGCCACATGATTTATTTGTTGTGAGATGTCCTTTAGAGCATGGACTCGAATTGTTTGTTGGTGTGCCTAGTGAACGGATGCCATCACATTTAGAATATCGCTATTTGGATCGACGTCAATATGCGATGTTTAATTTGCAAGGTGAAATGGATTATGCAGTGACAGATGCTTGGCATTATATTGAGACGACATTGCAGTTTTCAATGCCTTATGAAAAAGACACGCTTTATTTAGAAGTCTATCCATTTGATTTTTCATTCGACCATGCATTAACTAAAATACAACTGGGTATACCGCTTCTAAATGATGACATATAAAAACACAAGGTCGTATGATTTTGACCTTGTGTTTTTTATTTCTGATATTATTCAGTCCATTGTGTATGGAAAACGCCTGCTTTGTCTTTACGTTCATAAGTGTGCGCACCAAAGTAATCGCGTTGTGCTTGAATTAAGTTAGCAGGTAAATCTGCTGTACGATAACTGTCAAAGTAGTTAATACTAGATGCAAAACCTGGGATGGCAATGCCATTTTTAACGCCAGTAGCAACAACTTCACGTAATGCATCTTGATAATCATTAACGATAGATTTGAAATAATCATCTAACAATAGATTTTGTAATTCACTATCTTTATCATAGGCATCTTTAATTTTTTGAAGGAACTGTGCTCTAATAATACAACCTTCTCTCCAAATCATCGCGAGTTCACCTAATTGTAAATGCCATTCATTTTCTTCACTTGCTGCTTTCATTTGATCAAAACCTTGTGCATAGCAACAAATTTTACTCATATACAGCGCACGACGAATTTGTTCTAAAAACGCATCTTTATCACCATCAAATGAAGCTTTAGGACCATTTAAAAATTGAGCAGCATGGACGCGTTGTGTTTTTAAAGATGAGATAAAACGCGCAAAAACAGATTCAGTAATAATGGTTAACGGCGCACCAAGTTCTAAAGCGTTAATTGATGTCCATTTACCAGTTCCTTTTTGACCTGCTTTATCCATTATTTTTTCAACTAATGGTTCTCCAGCTTCATCAAGTTTTGTGAAGATATCACCCGTAATTTCAATTAAATAACTTTCTAATTCACCCGTATTCCATGATTTGAAAGTTTCAGAAATTTCTTCGTGAGACATGCCTAAAAGCTCTTTCATCATAAAGTAACTTTCAGCAATTAATTGCATATCGGCATATTCAATCCCATTATGAACCATTTTTACATAATGACCAGCACCGTTCGGCCCAATGTATGTGACACATGGCGTACCATCTTGTGCTTTTGCAGCAATGGCTTCAAAAATATCTGCAACTTTATCGTACGCATCGCGTTGACCACCCGGCATCATAGAAGGACCTGTTAATGCACCTACTTCACCGCCAGATACGCCCGTACCGATAAAGTTAACACCACTTTGAGCGAGTGCTTGATTACGACGCATTGTATCTAAATAATTTGTATTACCACCATCAATTAAAATATCGTCGTTATCTAATAAAGGTAAAAGACTTTCAATTGTTTTATCCGTAGCCGCTCCGGCTTTTACCATAAGTAAAATTTTACGTGGTTTTTCTAAAGAGTTCACAAATTCTTCTAATGAATATGTCGGAACAATGTTTTTACCTTCAGATTCTGCGACCATGATGTCTGTTTTTTCAGATGAACGGTTATAAACAGATACTGTATAGCCTCTAGATTCAATATTCCATGCTAGGTTTTTACCCATTACCGCTAATCCTACTACACCTATTTGTTGTGTCATTATTATTACCTCTCTTAATATAAATTACGCACTCATTGTACCATATTATTAACGTATAAACACGCAACCGCTTTTATTAAGCGTTTTCAATAATTTTCATTACGTAACGTGCTAAATCGTATAATGATTGTTTAGAAATTCGCTCTTCAGTCGTATGAATAAATTCATACCCTACGCCTAAAATTACAGTTGGAATCCCAAATTGGTTAATGATACTACCATCTGAGCCACCACCACCGATGGATGTATGTGCTTCAAATCCTAAAGCTAATGATGCTTCTTTAGCAATTTGATACACTTTTTCCGTTTCTTCAATTTTAAATCCTGGATAAGATATTTCAGATTCTACTTGAGCTTGCGCATGATAGTGTTTAGCCACGTTGATAAAAGTTTCTTTCATGTGCGCTGTCTGAGCATTAATTTTTGCTTCATCATGTGAACGTGCTTCAGCCCAAATGTGTACTAAATCCGTGACAACATTCGTTGGACCGCCACCATTAAAAGAGCCAATGTTAGCTGTCGTCTCTTCGTCAATTTGTCCAAGTTTCATTTGACTAATCGCTTTAGCTGCAATGTTGATTGCACTAATTCCTTTTTTTGGCGTACTAGCGTGTGCTTTTTTACCATGAATTTCAGCATGCATTTTCATTTGATATGGTGCACCTATCGTGATATCTCCAACAGGTACGGCGGCGTCTAACGCAAAGCCGTACTCTGAATCTAACAGTGAGGCATCTAAAGCTTTAGCGCCGACTAAACCAGATTCCTCACCTACTGTAATGACAAATTGAATTTGACCATGTGGCAGTTGGTGTGTACGGATGACCTCTAATACTTCTAAAATAACTGCCAATCCAGCTTTATCATCTGCACCTAGAACTGTTGTACCATCAGAATAAATATAGCCGTCTTCTTTGATGATAGGTTTCACATTTTGTCCAGGTTCAACCGTGTCCATATGTGCAGTAAAATAAATTTTATCGCGGTTGTTTTCAGTAGCTTTTAGTGTACAAATTAAATTGTTTGCACCGAAATTTGTCAGAGCTTTGGCATTATCTTCTTTAACTTCAAGTCCTAATGCTTCGAATTTTTTCTTTAAAATTGGTTGGATTCGACCTTCATGGCCCGTTTCAGAATCAATCTGAACAAGTTCTAAAAAAGTTTGTATTAAGCGTTGTTGATTAATCAAAAAATCCCCTCCTTAGTGCACTTTACTTCATTTTATAGTATTTGAAATACATTGCAAATTGATTGTTTGACGATAATTTGTAATAAAAATAATGTTGAGATGTTCAAAATGACAATGGTATAATTTTCAATACGAATATTAAACTACGAATTAATTTGGAGGCGTCAATTGTGTTAAATGAAAAAGTAAGAAAAGTATTGCTTATGGTAATGCTGATCGCAATCGTGATTTCTTTAATTTTGACGGGTGTAGCACCTATTTTAAATATGTAATGAACAAAAGACCTTTACGTAATCAATGTAGCGTAAAGGTCTTTTGAATTTATACTTCGTGATGCATTTTTAAATTGCCAAATTTAGATTTAATTGTTAAATATTCTTCTGTATCATACAACATTTGTATCATACTTGCACGTGTGTGTAATGCTTCATGCGATGTCGGTAGAGGCTCTTGATCAATCTCTAGCCTCACTTGATAAACCATATGCAAGCGTTGGGCTGTATAATTATTTTCATTAACATTTTCAGCCATTTCTTTAAAAACTTCAGCAACGCGTTGAGAAATAGGATCATCCGCATCGATATGATGGATATGATGATACATGCGTTTTAAAATCTCAACTTGATTTTCTCTCATATCAAAATAATGATAGTAACTATTTTCATTACGCACAAAATGATTTTTAACATCTCTAAAGGCAATTGATTTCGCTTTTTGAATAGAAAGATTGAGCGGTTGAAATGTGATTTTAAGCTGGTTATTATGTGTTGCGCAGGCATTGCTAAACTGATAAAAGATATCTCTAATTTGAGTCTCTATATCATGCTTATACTTCTTTAAATCTTTATCCAAGCTTGGCATAATGGCATTCATTAAAAATGCAATAGTCAAGCCAATTATAATCAGCAAGATTTCATTGATGACTAAATCTAGATTTATGTGTTTTGCATTAAAAAAATGTAATAAGATGACGATACTTGTTACGACACCTTCTTGCATGTTAATAACAACTGTGAGTGGTATAAATAATAAGACGATAAGACCTAGTACAAGTGCATGTTGACCAAGTAATGGGAAAATAAGTGCCCCAAACCCAATTGCGATTAAACATGATACAAAACGTGATACGATGGCATGTACGGAGTGTATTTTAGTATCTTTAATACATAACACAACTAAAATAGCACTAGATGCATAATTATCTAAACCTAATAGCTTAGCAATAATAACGCCTAGTGCCATTCCCACCGCTGTTTTAATCGTTCTAAATCCAATTCGATAGGGATTTAAACGTATCATTAAACGGCTCCTTACTTTTCTTCGCAATATTTATCAAATAATCTTTGTAATTGCGTAATAACATCCATAACGTCATGACCTTCAATTTGATGGCGTTCAATCATCTCAGTGATTTTCCCATCTTTCATTAATGCGAAGGATGGACTTGATGGTGCATAGCCTTCAAAATAATCTCTAGCACGTTGTGTCGCTTCTTTGTCTTGACCTGCAAATACAGTAACAAGACGATCGGGTAATGCATCATAATGTAATGCGTGTGATGCGGCTGGACGCGCAATGCCTCCTGCACAACCACAGACTGAGTTAATCATAACTAATGTTGTACCTTCTTTTTTAAATACACTGTCTACTTCTTCTTCAGTAGTCAATTGTTCATACCCTGCATTATCCATATCTTTACGCGCTTGATTCACTACATCGTTCATATATAAATCAAAATTTAAATCCATATGACCATACCTCCTAAGATACCTTCATTGTACTAAAGGCCAAACGTCAATTCAATCAATCCATTTACATTACACATTAATAAATTTGTGTATGTTCAAGTGTATAACGTTCTATACGAGATTTTACTTCATTTAAAAATTGACCAGCTTGCAATCCGTCGAGTATGCGGTGATCAATTGATAAACATAAGTTGACCATATCGCGGATGGCAATCATATCATTGATAACTACTGGACGTTTAACGATTGACTCAACTTGTAAAATGGCAGCTTGAGGATGGTTAATGATTCCCATTGAACTCACTGAACCGAAGCTTCCCGTATTATTAACCGTAAACGTGCCCCCTTGCATATCTTCATTCGTCAATTGATTTTGACGCGCTTTTTTAGCAAGTGTAGCAATTTCTTTCGCGATACCTTTTATCGACTTTTCATCAGCATTTTTGATAACTGGAACAAATAATTTATCTTCCACCGCAACAGCTATGGATAAGTTGATATCTTTATGCACGTGAATCTCATCGTTTTGCCAAGAACTATTTAACATAGGATATTCATGTAAAGCCTCAGCCACAGCTTTGACGAAAAAGGCGAAGAACGTCAAATTATAACCTTCTTTTGCTTTGAATGAAGCTTTGTAATGATTACGTGTTTTTGTTAATTCAGTCGCATCAACTTCCATTTTCATCCAAGCGTGAGGGATTTCTTGAACACTTTGCACCATCTTATTCGCAATTTGTTTGCGCACACCTTTAACAGGAATTACAGATGCGTGAACAACTGATGATGTTTGAGATTTTGCTGAACTTTGACTCACAGATGTTGCTTGAGAGTTTGATTCAGTGATTGTTGCTTTTTGTGATGACGTTGTTTGACTTTCACCTGAAGCTATATATGCTTCAATATCTTTTTTTGTAACGCGCCCTTCAAACCCTGTCCCCGGAACATCTTCTAAATTAACTTGATGCTGGGATGCGATTTTAAATACTACAGGTGAGTAGCGACCATTATTTTTAGGTTGGTTTTCGGATACAGAATGACCTTGGTTAGTTGATGGCGATGGTTCAGTTTGAGTTGGCTGTTGCTCTTTAGAATGAGCTGTATCTTCTTGAGCTGTATCATTACCCTCAACCGCCATTTCACAAATAACAGTTCCTATTGAAATTGTTTCGCCTGCTTCCACATTAATTTTAGTGATTTTACCCGCATATGAAGAAGGCACTTCTGCTGTAACTTTATCAGTGATCACTTCACATAACGGATCATATTCTTCAACCGTATCCCCTACTTGTACTAACCACTGTTCAATCGTTCCTTCATGGACACTTTCACCTAATTTAGGCATTTTAATTTCCATAATGGCCCTCCTTAAAATGTTGCGAGTTCACGCATTTTATTTTTAATTTTTTCAGGATTAATTATAAATTCATCTTCTAATGGTGGTGCAAATGGCATCGCAGGGACATCAGGACCAGCGAGGCGCATAATCGGTGCATCTAAGTCAAATAGGCAATTTTCAGCAATAATGGCTGAAACTTCTGACATGACACTTCCCTCTTTATTGTCTTCTGTAATGAGTAAACATTTGCCTGTCTTTTTCGCACGCTCAATAATCGTCTCTTGATCTAGTGGATATACTGTTCTTAAGTCCACAACTTCTACGTCAATGCCTTCTTCAGCTAAAAGGTCAGCCGCTTGAAGTGAATAATTGACTGCTAAACCATACGTAAATACAGTAATATCACTACCTTCACGTTTCACATCAGCTTTATATAATGGCACTGTATAGTAATCTTCAGGTACTTCTTCTTTTAATAAACGATATGCTTTTTTATGTTCGAAAAATAATACAGGGTCATTAGATTGAATCGCTGATAATAATAAGCCTTTAGCATCATAAGGTGACGATGGAATAACCACCGTTAATCCTGGTGTTGAAGCAAAGACACTTTCAATACTTTGTGAGTGATACAACGCACCGTGAATGCCTCCACCAAATGGTGCACGAATTGTTAGTGGCACATGCCAATCATTGTTGGAACGATAACGCATTTTAGCAGCTTCACTCATAATTTGGTTGGTTGCCGGGAGAATGTATTCTGCAAATTGAATTTCAGCAATTGGTCTTTTACCCACCATTGCGGCCCCAATAGCAGAACCTACGATATTAGATTCAGCTAAAGGTGTATCTAATACACGGTACAAACCATATTTATCTTGAAGACCTGCAGTAACGCCAAAAACGCCACCTTTTTTTCCAACATCTTCACCTAAAATAAATGTTTGATCATCTTTTTCCAACGCTAAATCTAAAGCGTTTTTAATCGCTTCTAAATAAGTTAATTTAGGCATTTTTTTCACCCTCCTGGTCATAAACATGTGTATATGTCTCTGAAGGATCAGGGTAAGGTGATGCTTCAGCTTCTTTCGTTGCTTCGTGTACACGTTGTTTATTCTCTTTTTCTATTTCTTCAAACCAAGTCGCATCTATGTGAACTTCATCGATTAAATATTTTTTAAACTGAACATTACAATCATGTTCTTTATTATAAGATTTTTCATCATCTGTACGGTAACGATCATCATCATCAGATGAATGTGCAGTGAGGCGTGTACACATTGCCTCGATTAATGTACTGCCTTCACCGTTAACACCACGGTCACGCGCTGTTTTAATGGCATGATAGACTGCAATAGGATCGTTACCATCTACAGTTTCACCGAACATGCCATATCCTTTAGCACGATCGGATAACTTTTCAGCACCATATTGTAAATCTTTTGATACGGAAATAGCATACTTATTATTTTCAATCAGACAGATAAAAGGGAGTTTATGCACTCCAGCAAAATTTAAGCCTTCGTGAAAATCGCCCTGATTCGAACTACCTTCACCTAAAGATGTTAATGCAATATTTGGTTTGCCATCCATTTTAAGTGATAACGCGGCACCTACAGCATGTAATACTTGTGTGGCTACAGAAGAACCTTGAGACATGATGCCGACTTCTTTTTTACTAAAGTGTGAAGGCATTTGTTTACCACCGGAACTGATGTCATCACGTTTACCAAAAGCTGAATTCATCGTTTCAAGCGGTGTCATTCCTAGATGCGTTACAAATGCAAGGTCGCGATAATATGGTGCACTAAAATCACCTTTTTGTAAGGCATAGGCAGCACCAATTTGTGTTGCTTCTTGTCCTTGACAGCTAATGACAAAAGGAATTTTACCTGCACGATTCAACAACCACATGCGTTCATCTAATTTTCGTCCTAAATCCATAGCGCTATACATATTTTTTAAATCTTCTATTGTGAGATTGGCTTCTCTATAATCTTTCATTGCCTTCTCCTCCTCAAAGGTTACTAGATGTGAATTGATTGATTTTCAGCTTCTAAACCGAGTTCCATTAATAATTCTGATATCGATGGATGTGCATGTGTCGCACTACCAAGTTCTAACGCGGATCCATCCATAAAACTTAACAGCGAAAGCTCATTAATAAGTTCTGTAACATTAGGTCCTATCAGTGCAGCACCTAGAAATGTTTGTGTTTCTTTCTCAAACACGAGTTCTGCAAAACCATCAGGATCTTGTTGAGATGCGATCAATGCTTTACCATTCGCTTTAAACGGTGCTTTCACAACATGCGTAGTATATCCTTGCTTTTTAGCTACGTCTACGGTCATTCCTAATGAAGCGACCTCTGGGCGTGTGTATACACAACGTGGCATCAAGTTATAATCTATAGCAAGAGGATTTTCATTGAACATGTGTTCAACTGCAATTACCCCTTCTTTAGCACCTACATGTGCAAGTTGAAGTTGACCGATAACATCGCCAGCTGCATAAATATGTTGATCAGCTGTTTGCATAAATGCATCAGTTTGTATTGTCTTTTTGTCAGATAAAGCGACTTTCGTATTATTAAGTCCTAAATCATCAGTTAGTGCTTGACGACCAACAGCTACAAGTACCTTATCTACTGTTAAAGTATCGTCTAGCTCAAACGTTACATCATGTTCAGTAATTGTCACAGCTTCTTCTGTTACAGCGGTATTTTCTAAAATGTGAATGCCTTCTTTAGAGAGATGTTGCTTCAATTGGCGACTGACTGACGCTGGTTCATTGATTAAAATACGTTCACCAGCTTCAATAATTGTTACCTCGACACCAAATGAATTCAACAGGCTTGCAAATTCTAAGCCAATCACACCACCACCGACAATCGCCATACGTTTTGGTAATGTTGATAATTGCATCATATCATCACTACTTAAAATGACACGGTGGTCAAATGGAAGCATTGGTAATTCAATGGGTTTAGAACCTGTTGCAATTAACACGTAGTCATTGGGTAAAAGTTCAGATTCGCCGTCGTCATACTCCACAGATACAGTTCCACTTTGTGGTGTAAATATAGAAGCACCTAATAAACGACCCGTGCCTTGAAATAAATCAATTTTATTTTGTTTTACAAGATGTTGGACACCATTGTACATCGTTTCTACGATTCTTGATTTGCGTTCTAAAACACTTTGAAAGTTGACAGATGCGCCTTCAACAGAGAGCCCATACTGATCAGCATGTTGTATGTATTGGTATACTTCAGCTGACTTTAAAAATGATTTTGTAGGGATACATCCACGATGTAAACATGTCCCTCCAACTTTGTCTTTTTCTACTAAAGCAACGGATTTACCGAGCTGACTCGCACGAATTGCTGCTGAATAACCAGCAATACCTCCACCTAATACAACTAAATCGTATTTTTCTTTTGTCATTGTATGATTCTCCTAACTGTAAGTCTTCACGGGTATGTGTTCACCTAATGCTTGATACGCATTTTCAGCTAAAGCTTGCATTTCGAATTCACCTGGATAGACAGATACTGGTGCTATCCATTCGATATAAGGTTTGAGTAAATCGATGAATAAAGTACTGTGACTCATTCCACCTGTAAACACGATTTGGTCCACATTCCCTTTTAATAGTGCAGCACGTTCGCCAATAGCTTTAGCAATTTGAACGCTAAAGGCATCGACGACGCCATGAATATGTGTATCGTGATGATAACGTTCCATAATCCATTTAAAATCACTTGAACCGACATGAGCTTGTAAGCCAGTTTGAGCTGAGAATAAACGTTTCATTTGTTGAATATCATATTGATGTGCATGCTGATATTCGATGAGTGCATCATTTGGGATGGAACCAGAACGATTTAAAGCCATTGGTCCTTCACCATAAAGTGCTTCATTGACATCTATCACTAACCCTTTTTCATGCGCAGCAACACTGACGCCTCCCCCCATATGTATGACAATCAAATTTAAATCTTCGTAACGTTGTTGAACGTCCTTAGCAAATTGACGCGCAGTAGCTTTATGATTTAACGCATGAAAAATACTTTTTCTTTGAATACCTGGTATACCAGTCATTCGAACTTCATCAATAAATTCATCGACTACGACGGGATCAGAAGTAAATACTGGAATGTTTAAGTGTGTAGCCATCTCATAACCTATAATGCCACTTAAATTTGAGGCATGTATGCCATATTGAAAGGATTTTAAATCATCATATAATGCGCGGTTCACAGTATATGTGCCACCTACAATTGGTTTTAATAAACCACCCCTACAAGCAATGGCATCCAATGTTGACGATGGGACATTGATTTTTGAAAGCCATTGTTTTATAGCCATTTGACGAGGGGCTTTTTGTTTTAATAAATCCAAACGTGTCAGTGCATCATCATGGACAACAGTTGTGCTGTACGACATTTTTGTATCGTCGTAAATGGCTAATTTACTTGATGTACTCCCTAAATTAAGAACTAATATGCGGACCATAGTATCCTTCCTCTCTTGATTGCTAACTTATATGTGACTTGAAAGATCCAGGTCACGCTAATGTTTTTAAAGCAAGTAATACAGATAGTGTTTTATTGGTCACTGAATCCGCTCTAGACGTTAAAACGATAGGATATGGCGTACCAATCATTAAACTTGCAACTTTTGCGTGTCCAAAATAGGTTAAAGATTTATATAATGCATTTCCCACGTCTAGTTGAGGAACTATAATAACATCCGCATCACCTGCAACAGGAGAAGTGATCCCTTTTAGCAAGGCGCTTTGTTTATCAATTGCATTATCTAATGCAAAAGGACCATCAACAACTACACCTTCTATTTCATTCGTATTTGCATAATATTGTTTCAATTGATCAGCGTGTACAGATGAAGGGATTTTCTCTGATGGTTTTTCAACTGATGATAATAATGCCACTTTTAAATCGGTATATCCCAGTTTGTGAGTGAATTGTTTAATATTGTGAATGATTTTTTGATGTTCTTCTAGTGATGGGTGAAT
Organism: Staphylococcus sp. 11007852; assembly: GCF_011394325.1. Classification (NCBI taxonomy): domain Bacteria; kingdom Bacillati; phylum Bacillota; class Bacilli; order Caryophanales; family Staphylococcaceae; genus Staphylococcus; species Staphylococcus sp. 11007852. The sequence continues at coordinate 159,767 of NZ_JAANBJ010000018.1, forward strand.
ATTTAAAGCGACATCTGAAATGAACAACAATTTATGGTATGCCGGTATATCACAGCATGCGATATGATTTAAAAAATAATTTTCACCCTGGGTATGACGCAAATGTTTGAGTACCGCAGATAAAATTTGACTCGTCGGTATGAGCCCTTTCATCAGAATATCAACACGCTGTGCATCTAAGTCAGTTAAACATGCGGAAAGTGCGCTATGTTCATCGTCAAATGTATGAATATGGATGCGTTTTAACATTGGTGCTGGTAGCTCAAATGAACGTATTAATTCCGAAACATCTTGGTCATTATAAAGTGTGAATGTAGCATTGGTTTGTGTGAGCACATCATGAATCACTTGAATGGATGACTCATTCACTGCATTAACAAGTGCTATATTTCCTTCTAGAGCGTGTGTATTTTGAAATAATGTTGAAAATGACAATGTCATACACCCCTTTTAGCGTTGATTTTGTTCAATCATTTCTTTAGCGTTTTTCAATGTGAGTTCAGTCACGGTTGCGCCAGAAATCATTCTTGCCACTTCTTCGATACGTTCATCATCTTGTAGTTCTTTAACGTGTGTAGTAGTTCTGTCATCTTTTTCGTGTTTAGATATGTACAAGTGATGATCACTCATAGAAGCGACTTGGGGTAAATGTGAAATACAAATGACCTGAATCACCGATGCGATTTGTTTCATTTTTTCAGCCATTTTTTGAGCTGCTTGACCCGATACACCGGAATCAACTTCATCAAATAGAATGGCTGTTTGCCCTCTTGCATTTACAAAAATACTTTTAAGTGCGAGCATGATGCGTGAGAGCTCACCACCACTCGCTATCTTGTTTAAGCTTTTTAGGGGTTCCCCTTTATTAGGGCTAATCAGAAATTCTACACGTTCTAGGCCATCTTGTTGTGGTGTCTCATAACGTGTGAAGGCAATTTCCAAATTGGCATCTTTCATTTGTAAGTTTTGTATTTCGTCAACAATATGATCACGGAGTGTACGTGCTACTTTACGTCGTTCTTTTGATAAAACTTGCCCATCAACTTGGAGTTGTTCGGCGAGTTCCGCAATTTCACTTCTTAACTGTGAAGTACTTTCTTCATAATTTTCTATTTTGTTGATTTCATCCTCAATTTTGCTTTGATAAGAAATGAGTTCAGGTATATCTTTACCATATTTGCGTTTCAAATTATTTAAAAGATTCATACGTGACTCTAATTCGTTTAAATAATGCTCATCAAAGTCTGTTTGATTAATTTCATCATATAGTTGGTGTTTAGCGTCTTCTAACGTGTAATAAAATTGATCGACATCTTCTTTCAATTTAAGATACGTATTAGGTAAAATTTGATCGATTGTTTGGAGTTGCGTACTCAGTTCATACAAACGATCCGTAATAGCATATTCATCCGTTAACGTTGTGTATGCAGCATTTAGAGCGTGATTTAAGTTTTCAGAGTTTTGAATGCGCTTAATATCTGCTTCGAGTTGTTCCATCTCATCTTCTTGTAAATTGGCGTCCTTAAGTTCTTCGTATTGGAATTTCATGAGATCCAAACGTTGTAATAAAGCCTGATCTGCTGTTTCCAAAGCTTCAAGCTCTTTTGTTTTCTCCTTATGATGCGTGTAGGTTGTTTCATATTGACGTAAAGCATCGTCATAAGAGCCTTCAGCATAGCGGTCTAAAAGTTCAATATGATATTTTTGTTTTAAAAGTGACTGTGTTTCATGTTGGCCATGAATGTCTAATAATTGCTGCATGACTTTTCTTAAATCTTGTAGCGTTACGGTCGTATTATTAATTCGGCACATACTCTTGCCAGAATTAAATATTTCACGCTTAACAATTAAAAAGTCCTCGGATAAATCAATACCAATCTCTTCTAGGACATGATGTGCCTCTTTCGCGTTGTCAACGTCAAAGATACCTTCGATAATAGCTTTTTTCTCACCATGACGTACAAAATCTGAAGACGCACGCATACCAATTAATTGTCCAATCGCATCAATAATGATTGATTTTCCCGCGCCTGTTTCTCCACTTAAAACCGTTAAACCATCACCAAATTGAATTTCGAGCGCATCGATAATAGCGAATTGTTTAATTGAAAGACTTTGTAACATATCATCTCTTCCTTATAACATATTAAAAATACGTGATTTAATTTCTTCAGCATCTGCATGCGTACGGCAAATAATGAGACAAGTATCATCACCACATATCGTACCTAATACTTCTTCCCAATCGATTTGATCTAAAATAGCGCCTATAGATTGTGCATTGCCTGGTAGCGTTTTAAGTACTAACAAATTGTCAGTACCATCAATTTTTACAAATGAATCCATAAGATAGCGTCCCAATTTTTCGAGCGGATGATATCTTCTGTCATTAGGAAGGCTATATACATATTGACCTGTAGGTGCAGGTACTTTAATCAATTGCAATTCTTTAATATCTCGAGATACAGTTGCTTGAGTCACATTCATCTCATAATCATTTAAACGTTTTACTAACTCATCTTGTGTTTCGATTTGTTCATTTGAAATAATTTCTCTGATTTTAATATGTCTAACAGATTTTTTAGGCATAATGGACACCTCGTAACGAATATTTATACATCGATTTTACCATACAATCATGTATTAACCTAGTTATGACCTATTTCATAAGTGAAGCTTTAACGTCATTAATTGTATATAAAATGGTGATATTTTCTTTTAGTTTCTAAAATTACAATAAAAAAAGCCTTTAAAATTCACAAAAAAGATGAATTTTAAGGCTGTAATAAATTTGGAATTACATTCAAGTATGAAAATGTCAGTATGTCTCCTAGATGCTCGTTAATATATTTATAAGCTTTTAGAATGCTTTACCTCTAGCATGTCCTCAGCAATTTTAGCTATAGATTCTGAAGATAAATGTAAATCTTCTAGGATTCGATCAACATTTCCATGTTCGATATATTCATCATCTATACCAATACGTTTGATTGGATTATGATATCCATGTTCTATAAGAAATGTTGCAATTTGGCTACCTAAGCCGCCGTTTAACATACCTTCTTCTGCGACAATCACCGGCTTTTGCGTTGCGCCAATGTCATGTAGCATGTCTAAATCCATGGGTTTAATAAATCGTGCATTAATAACTCGTGCAGATATTCCTTTGTCTTTAAGCATTTGAGCGGCTTCAATTAAAGTGTGTACCGTTGGGCCGTAACTTATTAGCGTAATCTCATCACCTGGTTGCAAAGACTCCCATGAGCCAATTTTAAGTAATTGTTTGTCATCAGATAAGCTTACGCCATAGCCATTTCCTCTTGGATACCTTATAGCAAACGGGCCAGATTGATGTTGCATAGCGGTATGAACGATATGACGTGCTTCATTCTCATCTTTAGGCATGCTGATCGTCATGTTAGGAAACTGTGATAAAAATCCAACATCAAAAACGCCTTGGTGCGTTTCTCCATCTGCACCCACTAATCCAGAGCGGTCAATACCAAAAATGACATTTAAATTTTGACGATCTACATCGTGCAATACTTGATCGTATGCACGTTGTAAAAACGTTGAATAGATTGCAACATAAGGTTTAAAGCCTTCAATAGCCAGTCCAGCAGCCATTGTAACCGCATGTTGTTCAGCAATACCTACATCGAAAAATTGTTCAGGTAATTCGGATTGAAAGCGCGTGAGCTTTGACCCTACAGGCATAGCTGGTGTGATTGCAACGACGCGCTTATCTTTTTTAGCATATGATAGAATTTCATCGCTTATAAACTGACTCCAAGATGGTCCGAGTGGTTGCCCTTTAATTTGTTCACCAGTTTCAAGTTTGTAAGGCCCCAATCCATGCCACGTACCAATTTTATCATTTTCCGCAGGGTGATAGCCTTTTCCTTTTTTCGTTACAACATGGACAAGAACAGGCTTATTTATAGAGTCTGCTGTTTGTAACGCATTCTCAAGTTCATCAAAGTTGTGACCATCAACAGGACCAATATAACGAATACCTAACTCTTCAAAAAACGCACCATCGACAACAAGATATTTGATGCTATCTTTAATGCGATCAGCAGATTCACGAATTTTACTACCACCAGGTAAACGGCTGAGTACCGCTTCAGCGTCAAGTTTAAGTTTATTGTACCCTTGGTTCATGCGAATGCGTCCAAGCATGTTATGCATCGCACCCACGTTTGGCGCAATACTCATTTCATTATCATTTAAAATGATCGTCATATTGGTGCGATCATGACCTATGTTATTTAAGGCTTCTAACGCCATACCACCCGTCAATGCACCATCGCCGATAATTGGAATTACATGATGATTTTGTTTTAAAATGTCACGTGCTTTCGCCATTCCCATTGCAGCAGATAAAGAAGTAGAGCTATGACCTGCTTCCCATACGTCATGTGCTGATTCTCTTAATTTAGGAAAACCACAAAGTCCTTTGTACTGACGAAGGGTATCAAATTGATGCCCTCTGCCTGTTAATATTTTATGTATATAACTTTGATGTCCAACATCCCATAAGATTTTATCTTCTGGGCTGTTATAATGCTTGTGAAGCGCAATTGTTAACTCAACAACACCTAAATTGGCACCGATATGACCGCCAGTTTTGGCACAAGTTTGAATTAAAAATTGACGAACGTCTTCACTTAGTGCTTCTAATTCTTTAACACTCATATTTTTTAAAAATGAGGGATCTTTAATTTCACGTACTTCCATTTATATCACCCTAGATTAATGTATGACCAACACCTTTAATTTTGACGTTGGTAAAATAGTTTTAATAGTTCGTTTAAATGACTCACATCATATTCAGAGGCTAATGTATTGAGAATGTCTTCGGCTTGTTGAATATGGGAGTTGAGTTGGTGTTCAGCTTCTGTTTTACCTAGAAGCGTTACATAGGTACTTTTATCATTAAGTATATCACTTCCGACAGGTTTACCTAACTTTTCTTGATCGCCATACACATCAAGCAAATCGTCTTTGATTTGAAAGATAACCCCTAATTGCTTAGCAAAATCAGATAATAATTGTGTAATACGAGGTGGTGCTTCAGCGATGATTGCCGCTGCTACGATAGCAAAATGAATGAGCGCTCCTGTTTTATGTTCATGAATAGTTTGAATTTGAGACAACGTCAACTGCTGACTTTCACTTTGCATATCAAGTGTTTGGCCCCCCACCATACCTAAGTGACCACTTGCTTGTGCTAAAGATTGAATGAGTTGAATTTGAATGTTTGGTTTAAGGTCGTTTTGAGTCGCTATTAATTCAAATGCTTTTGTTAATAATGCATCACCTGCCAAGATAGCCATCCATTCACCGTACACTTTATGATTCGTAGGTTTGCCACGTCGATAATCATCGTTGTCCATTGCAGGTAAGTCATCATGGATTAAAGAATACGTATGAATCATTTCTAACGCAAGCGCAGAAGACATGCCTTTTTGATAGCCTTCTTCACTTAACATATCTAATGTAGCAAGCAACAATAATGGCCGAATACGTTTGCCACCCGCTTCTAATGAATAGCGCATACTTTCTTCTAAGGAGGTTTCCATTTTTGATTTTGGAATACTTGTATTTAAATATGTGTTAAACGTTTCTAGAATGTTATTCAGTATCGGATTCATCATTAGAATCTGCCTCATTTTCCATCATTTTTGAAACTTTTGTTTCTGCATCTTTTAATGTTTCTTCACAGGACTTAGACAGAGCCATACCTTTTTGGTATAAATCCATACTTTCTTCTAAAGAAATCTGATCGTTATCCAATTTATTGACAATAGATTCAAGTTCTTTCATCATTTCTTCAAAATTTTTATTTTTTGTCGTCATTTTGACACCTTACCTTTTCTATTATTGCCTCGACGCTACCGTCTTTCATCAAAATTTCAATAGACTCACCTTTACTCAGTTGCCTGTGACTCGTAATAATGTCGTTATCCTTTTTTACGATTGAGTACCCACGTAACATCGTTTGTGTCGGACTTAATGTATTTAGTCTCTCAACACGTTGTATCAATTGTTGTTCTTTATTTTTTAAAGTTGCTGTCATGAGTTTAGAAAGTTGCAATTGTATTTGCTTCGTGGCATTTTGTTGGGCGATAACGTATTGATGAAAATGTTTAAGATGAAACCGTTGTTGCATCATCGTTAAATTTTGGCGTTCAACCATAAAGCGGTGTTTGATAGCATCATGTAAATGACGTTCTAATTCATCTCGCTTTTGAATGTGCTGTTCATATAAAAGTGTCGGTTGTTTGAATTTATAATACGAAGCATATTGTGTTAAATATTGCTTTGCATGTTTCAAGTACTGTTTCATAAATCGCGTCATAAAAATGCGACTTTGTAAAATAGTTTGAAGTAACTCATGTTGATCTGGTGAAGCAATCATAGCTGCTTGTGTTGGTGTTGCTGCTCGGACATCTGCAACAAAATCACTTAATGTGGTATCTGTTTCATGGCCAACAGCCGAAATAATTGGTGTTTGACAATGATAGATGGCTTTAACGACCTCTTCTTCATTAAAGTTCCACAAATCCTCAATAGAGCCACCGCCACGACCGATAATAATGGTGTCGACATTAAGTGAATCTGCATACTTTAGTTTTTCAATAATGTCATCTTTCGCTGCTGAACCTTGAACAAGCGTACTTATTTTAACTTGTTCAGCTAATGGATATCGATTCGTGAGCGTATTTTGAATATCGCGTATTGCAGCACCCGTTTGTGCAGTTAAAATGGCAATACGAGAAGGGTATTTGGGGATTGGTTTTTTGTGTTCTTCATTAAAATACCCTTCTTTTGCCAATTTAATTTTTAATTGCTCGAACTTTTGATAAAGATTGCCGATGCCGTCTAATTGCATTTTGTTGACATATATTTGGTAACTCCCACGTTGTTCATATACAGACACGCGCGCTTCTACAAGAACTTGGTCGCCTTCTTTAGGCGAAAAATCAAGTTTGGCTGCTTGTGCTTTGAACATCATTGCATTAATTAAGCTATTTTCATCTTTAATTGCAAAGTATAAATGACCACTACTATGTCTTTTAAAGTTTGAAACTTCGCCTTTAATCAATACAGACTGTAAATGTGGGTCTTTATCAAATTTATATTTAATATATTTAGTCAATGCAGAGACGGTTAAGTATGTTGTCATAGTATCACTCAATCTTTATTTATATTACTTAAAACACCGTTAATAAAACGGTAGTGATCATCATCACTATATTGTTTAGCAAGTTCAATTGCTTCATTCATGATGACTTTCTTAGGTGTGTCGCTATGGATGATTTCAAAAGTAGCCATTCTTAAAATGATACGGTCTGTTTTTAATAATCTAGGAATCGTCCAACCTTTGAGGTGAGGAGATATTGTTTCGTCTAGAACTGATTCATGATCTTTTACACCTGAAACGAGCCAATGGATAAAGTCGAAATCTAGGTCAGGATCATCTTCTTTAATAAAACGAATGGCCTCATCAATCGTAAGTTCTGAATTTTTTGTTTCTAATTGGAATAATGTTTGAAAAGCTTGACTTCTTGCTAGCTTTCTACTCATTTCATCTTCTCCATTTCATCATTTGTGCGGTCCATTATCGCTCATTTCAAGATGAGTGATATGGACATTGATTTGTTTAGGGGTTAAGGCAGTCATGTTTTTGATTGCACTATGGATAGCTTCTTGAATTTTTAAAGCAGTTTGTGAAATTTTAGTACCATATTTGAGTGAGCAATACACATTAAGATAAATTTCATTATCTATAATTTCTACTTTTACACCTTTACTTAAGTTTTTACGTCCTAATCTTTCCAATGTTTGGTTTCGAACATCAGTAAACATGCCTCGAACGCCATCAACTTCAGATACTGCAATACTGGCAATGACTGAAATAACTTCGGGTACTATTTCTACAGTTCCAAGATTTGGGTTAAAGTTTTCAACTGATTTAGCCATACGCTATCGCCTCCATAATGATTATGCTTCGTCGTTCATAATATCGTAAATCTCTAAAAACTTAGTGCTGAAAAATCCTTCTCTGAATACAGGATGGCTTAGTAGTCGAATATGGAATGGAATGGTTGTATCGATACCCATTACTACAAATTCATTGAGAGCGCGTAACCCTGACATAATTGCTTCGTCGCGTGTCGGTTGATGTACAATTAATTTCGCTACCATTGAATCATAATAAGGTGGAATCATATAATTCGTGTAACATGCAGATTCAATACGTACGCCGTAGCCACCAGGTGTTAAATATTGAGATATTTTACCAGGAGATGGCATGAAATTTTTATAAGGATTTTCTGCATTAATTCGAAATTCAATTGCGTGCCCATTAATGTTTATATCTTCTTGTTTATAAGGTAACGTTTCACCCATGGCAACTTTAATTTGTAATTTTACTAAGTCTACTCCAGTGACCATTTCTGTTACAGGGTGCTCAACTTGAATGCGTGTGTTCATCTCCATAAAATAGAATTTATCTTCATCTAAATCATAAATGAATTCTATTGTCCCTGCATTGTAATACTCTACTGCCTTAGCGGCTCTAACGGCTGCGTCTCCCATTTCTTTACGCATTGCTTCTGACAAGATAGGAGAAGGTGCCTCTTCAACTAATTTTTGCATTCGACGTTGAATCGTACAATCTCGTTCACCTAAATGTATCACATTACCATGTTCATCACCCATGATTTGAATTTCAATATGTCGGAAGTTTTCAATGAATTTTTCTAAGTATAAACCGCCATTACCAAATGCTGTTTCCGCTTCTTGTTGCGTCATTTTATAGCCATTAATAAGTTCTTCCTCATTACGAGCTATACGAATTCCTTTACCGCCACCACCAGCTGTTGCTTTAATGATGACAGGGTAACCAATGGATTTAGCAGTAGCAACTGCACTATCAATACTTTCTACTAATCCATCACTACCAGGTACTACAGGTACATTTGCACGCTTCATTTCTTCCTTAGCGATGTCTTTAATACCCATTTTTTGGATAGACTTATAGCTAGGTCCAATGAATTTTAATTGTACTGCTTCACATAATTCTGCAAAGTCCCCGTTTTCAGCTAGAAATCCATAACCAGGGTGAATGGCATCACATCCTGTAGACGTTGCTATTGATAAGATGTTAGGAATATTTAAATAAGAGTCTTTAGATTGTTTAGGACCAACACAATAGGCTTCATCGGCTAATTGAGTATGTAATGCATCTTTATCGCCTTCTGAATAAATCGCTACTGTTTGAATCCCCAGTTCGTGGCATGCACGAATAATTCGTACAGCAATCTCACCACGGTTCGCAATTAAAATTTTCTTCATATTATTTCACCTTAAATAATGCTTGGCCATACTCAACCATTTGTCCATCTTCAACAAGAATTTCTACGATTTCCCCTGTAACTTCTGCTTGAATTTCATTAAATAATTTCATTGCTTCTAAAATACATACTGTTGTATTTGCTGAAACTTGGTCCCCTACTTGTACATATGGATTTTCTTCTGGAGAAGGTGATTTATAAAATGTACCTACCATCGGTGCTGTAATTGTTTGTAGGTTATCTGTTTGAGGCGCTTCGTTATTTGTTGGTGCAGATGGTGCTGACGCTTCTTGAGCCGGTGCAGCTACTGGTGTTTGAGAAACATGTGCAACCTGTTGTGTTACCACTTCTTTCTCTTTCTTTAAATTAACGATTGTACCTTTATCTTCAATATTAATTTCAGTTAAATTAGAGCCATCTAAGATTTCAATTAACTCTTTAATCTCTTTAAAATTCATAATGTTTCTCCCTTATGATTGAATTATTTCTATCTTACTATTTTACTTGAGGATATTGACCAATTCAAGCAAATACCCAATGTGATCTACAGATAAAAAGGCTGGGACATCTTGTGTCCTAGCCCCTGTATGTCTTATTTGGACAAGAAATAAAATGAAAATTTTTAAATCACATCTTGTCTTATTCATTTTATTATTATTATTGATTCATGTATTTCATACGCGCTTTTAGCCTTGAAAAAGGTGAGTCAACGTATACACATGCACAAGAATAATTACGCTCTAGATACATAACTTCCATCAGTTGTATTAATAACTAATGTATCACCCTCATTAACAAATAGAGGAACGTTTAATGTATAGCCTGTTTCTACAGTAGCGGATTTAGTCGCACCCGTAGCTGTATCACCTTTGATACCTGGTTCTGTTTCAGTTACTTCAAGCTCAACTGTTTTAGGTAGTTCTACACCAATTGTTTCACCTTCATAAGTTTGGATGTGAACGTCCATGTTTGCTTTTAGGAATTTTAATTCGTATTCTAAGTAATCTGTTGTTAATTCAGTTTGTTCAAAAGATTCATTGTCCATGAATACGTGATTGTCACCATCAGCATATAAATATTGCATACGACGGTTTTCGATCATAGCAGGTTCAACTTTTTCACCTGCGCGGAATGTTTTTTCTTGAATCGCACCTGTTCGTAAGTTTCGTAATTTTGATCTTACAAATGCTGAACCTTTACCTGGTTTAACGTGTTGAAATTCAATGACTTTCCAAATGCCATTATCAACTGAAATTGTTAAACCTGTTTTGAAATCATTTACTGAAATCATGAAATTTCCTCCTCAAGTATCACTCTTCTTATAAAATAATAAGGTCTTTTGTACAATTAGTAAAGCGTCTGCTTCCATTTTCTGTAATTAATATATCATCTTCTATTCTTACGCCACCCAATCCTTCTACATAAATACCGGGTTCAATTGTGACGACATGGTTTGGTTCTAACACTGTGTCAGATTTTGGCGATACATTTGGATACTCATGTACGTTAAGGCCGACACCATGACCTAATGAGTGTCCAAAATGTTTGCCGTAACCCGCTGCCTCTATTATATTTCGAGCGATTGAATCCACTTCTTTTCCAGTTAATCCAGGTCTAATTTGATTGACAGCTGTCATTTGGCTCTCAAGCACAATTTCATAAATTTCTTTCATTTGGGCACTTGGTTCACCTACCGCAAACGTACGTGTAATATCTGAAGCGTAGCCGTCATAATAAGCCCCAAAGTCTAATGTAACCATATCACCTCGTTCAATGACTTTATTGGAAGCAAGTCCATGAGGTAATGCACCTCGATAACCTGAAGCAACAATGGTATCAAATGACGTTTTTTCAGAACCTAAATGTAACATTTTACTTTCTAAATGAGCTTTGACGTCGATTTCAGTCATACCTGGTTCTACAATTTTTAATATGTATTGATAGGCTTCATCTACTATTTGAGCCGCTTTATCAATTGCTTTAATTTCGGATTCATCTTTAACCATTCGAATCAACTCAATTTCATCATCCAATGAAATCAGATCATGCTTACCTTTATCTAATGTTAAAAAAGTGTCATATGATACAAGGTGACTTTCAAAACCAACATGAGATAAATTTGCTTTGTCAATTTGGTAAAGCAGGTCTTCGTATAATGGTTTTGTATGCTGAATGATTTTAAATTGAGGTGCTTGTTTTGTGGCTTGTTCGATATATCTAAAGTCAGTGATGAGTAAATTCTGATCATGAGTGATAAGAAGTGCGCCACTAGTACCTTTAAAACCAGAAAGATAACGTCTGTTTAAATCAGATAGTACGATAATACCATCAAGCTGTTTCTTTTTCATAACTGCTTTTATTTTAGAAATTCTATTCTCCATACTGGAAATCCCCCTTATTTATTTGTGATTACTTCTATGATACCTTAAAATAAATAATTGTATAAAGAAAAACATTGAATTATAGGAGTCGCGTATGAAAAAGATAGCATTCGTTTGTATGACATCCTCTCTCTTTTTAGCGAGTTGTGGAAGTCAAAATTTATTGCCATTAGAACAAAAAAGTACAAAATTAAGTGATGATAACCATGAACTAAAACTTGAAAACCAAGAACTTAAAAGTGAAATTTCTAAAAAACAACAAAAATTAAAAGCGTTGAATAAGGATAATGAAAATAAAGGTCAAGCGCAAAAAAATCAAACGATGACTAACTATTTAACATTGTCTTCAGATTATTATAAAGAGCTGACAAATCTTATCAATAATTATAATAAGATAGATAATGACATTTTGAAAAATAAGAAGAACAATGACATAAGTGATCAACTGGATGCCATCATAAGTGACCATGACGATGCAGTAAAAACTTATGAGGATGGATTAGATGAAAAGGCTTTAAAAAAAGACAAAGAAATGAAAAAGCAAGACGAGGATATAAAAAAATTGCAAAAACAAATCAAATCTGCTTTTAATAAAATTAAATCAGGTTATGATCATAAAGATGAACAAAAAATTAGAGAAGGACGACAATCATTAACTCAATTAGAGGTAAATGTGAAGTCTACAGAAAATCATTAAAGGAGCATCAAGATGAGATTATTACAGACGATTTTGATTGGCTTTGTTGTTATAGTCGCTTTTATCGGTCTTATTTTTAATATCGATGCGTTTATATTTAGCATTGTGAATACACTCTTAATGTTATTACTCATAGTTGGTATTATCTATGCGATATACTACTTTTATTTTTTAACACCAGATCAACGTAAATATAAAAAAGCAGTTTGGAAAAATAAATGGAAACGAAGACGTTAAATTAAAAGATAACACGAGTAAAGCCATACAACAATGATGCTATCGGCCTTACTCGTGTTAATCTATTTACGGTATAAAAATTCATGTGATTTATATTTTTCACATAGTGCTTCAATTTCTTGATGTTGGGCCTCTGTTAATTCTAAAGGTTTAAATGTAATATCTAATCCCTTCTTAAAACCCTCAGCAAAGGCTTCTTCCATCTCCGACAAAGTAACGTTTTTATTTGAGAGGTCGTTAATGGCAATCGCTTTTTCAACAAAAGCTTCTTTCATTTTATTCTTTAAGCGATCATTTTTAAAAATGAACATATCAAACAAGTCATCTATATCAACATCTTGTAATATAGAACCATGTTGTAAAATGACGCCTTTTTGACGTGTTTGGGCGCTCCCGGCAATTTTTTTGCCTTCAACTACAAGTTCATACCAACTTGGCGCATCAAAACAAACCGAGCTTCTAGGTTGTTTTAATTTTTCACGTTCTTCTTTTGATTTAGGAACTGAAAAATATGCATCAAACCCTAGGCGTTTAAACCCTTCTAATAAACCTGTTGATATAATGCGATATGCCTCAGTCACAGTTTTAGGCATACGTGGGTGTGCTTCAGGCACGATGACACTATAAGTTAATTCTTTATCATGCAAAACACCCCGACCGCCAGTTTGTCTTCTCACTAGACCATAGCCCTTTTCTTTTACTTTAGAAATATCAATTTCTTTCTCAAGACGTTGAAAGTACCCAATTGAAAGCGTCGGTGGATCCCAAGTATAAAAACGTATAACTGGATCAATCTCTCCACGAGAGACAAAGTTTAAAAGCGCCTCATCAAAAGCCATATTATAATATGGATCGCGTCTCCCTGTATTTATAAAATGCCATGTTTCAGTCATACGTATGATTCCCCCATTACATCATATAAAATAATATTATGTTTAGTGATAAGTAGGAAATAATATCGTTAAAAAATTTTGATAAATTCCTGCTTCACCTTTATAATAATAATATCGGTATTTTAGGGAGGATGCAAGATGAGCAACGTTATGACAATTGCCATAATCGTCCTTGTAGCTGTCATCGCATGGATGTTATTAAACTTCTTCTTGAATAAAAAAGCAGTCAAAGAACTTAATCAAGATGAGTTTCAACAAGGTTTGCGTAAAGCGCAAGTGATTGATTTACGAGAAAAAGCAGATTATGATTACGGACATGTCAATGGTGCACGGAACATCCCGATGACTATGTTTCGTCAAAGATATCAAGGGCTTCGTAAAGACCAACCTATTTATTTGATTGATGCAAATGGTATTGCGAGTTACCGAGCGGCCCGTTCATTAAAGAAAAAAGGCTATAAGGATATTTATATGCTTAAAGGCGGCTATAAAAAATGGACAGGCAAAATCAAATCAAAGAAATAAGCGTTTACGAACGTGAGACATTTTACGGTCTCACGTTTTTTATGTAGATTTAATCATTACCTTAATTTCCATATGTATGTAAAAAGGACTAGAACGTTTATA
>NZ_JAANBJ010000019.1:0-2985 GCF_011394325.1 Staphylococcus sp. 11007852
ATTATTATTAACTTTCTGCCTAAGATCAGAATCTACAATTAATAAAAATAAACGAATAAATATAGGAATAAATAGCATAAAAACACTTTGTAACATGTAACAAGTTACATGTTTTCAGGTTGTTATGATGATTTCATTAACCATAATTACAACAATAATGCACACGATTAGCCTACTTATTAAAAATAGCCCTATAATACTGTAATATCCCAGAAAAAATAAATGGTACCATGACCAAGTCTGATAAAAGAGATAAATTGTGATTAAAAAAATAATAATAGTATTATATAACTATATTTTATAAAAAAATATAAATAAAGTTATAAACGGATGCGCATAAGAGGTTTGAAATAATGGACTATATAAATTATACTAAAAATACGATGAATAGTCCTAAAAAAAAGACTTGAAGTAAAATGTTAAGTAATTGTATAAGTATAAATTTAAATAAGGGACTAAGTATAAAGATATTTAAAGAGCTAAATACTTTAATATTTAAATTTACGTATAATATCTACTTTATTAGTAAAACAACACCTAACGGTATTTGTTGACCAAATGTGTTACTACCTTTATAAGTGTAAATATAAGTATAAATAGACCTGTAAATAGGAATATAAATATTAGAGCTAATAATAACTATTAATATAAAAAGGAGCGATTAGAAATGGCGAACACAAAAACACAAAAACCATTAAGCATTTCAAAGACAAAAAGTGAGAATATCGTAGAGTGGATTGTAAACGAAGTACATTGGAAATTGCTGGCAGATAATTTAGATAAAAAGAAGTCGACAATTTTTGTATACAAGAAACAAATCAAAGAAATGTCAGAAGAAAAAAGTGCATTTTATGCATTAGGAGAAGTTTTCACGCTTAATCAATTAAATGCTGTTATAGAGCTGTTTAACGACCATGTAGAACACCCTGAAAAGTATGAAAAACCTAGAACTAAGAAAGAAGTTAACATTGAAAAACAAGCCGAAGTTGTGAAAAAACACATGAAAGAAATGAATATGGATTATTTAAAGCCTAAAAAAGGTGAAAGAGAGAACGAAAAACAAGAAAAATCTGTTGATAACGAAGAGGAAAAGTCAGAAAATCTACAAAGTACAAAAGATGTATTAAGAAAGCATGCGAAACAAGCTCAAAAAGCACGTGAAGAGATTAATAAGTTAGCCCCTAATAGTGAAGAGAGAAAGCGTAAAGAAGCAGAGTTTGAGGCGAATCAAGTTGATAGAATCAAAGAGTTTTGGCAAAGCAAGCGAAAAAACAAAGAGGAGTGATCGTATGGAGAAAGTATGGCGATATACGATCGATTTACCGCCAATGGGCACACCTAGACCGAACCACAGGTTTATAGAGGGCGGTAAGACGATTACTTACTATCCTCAAAAGTATGTAGAATATATGGATGCAGTACAGGCACAGTTAAAGCGTGATAATGCGATAAATGACGATTTTTTTGAGGTTATGAATACTCCGTTAGGAGTTAAAGCAGAAGTTGCATTCTATGTACAAGCCCCTAAATCTCAGAAGAAAATTAAAAATATAATGCGTACTACAGCGCCTGATATAGACAATTTACTTAAAGCAGCAATGGACAGCATATTCAAAGGATTAAAAGTCAAAGATAGCCGAATCACAATGGTATCGATGGCTAAATTTCAAGAGATGGAGAATCCAAGGACAGAAATTGTGCTAAGGGGGATTGAGTAATGGCAAAGACTAATTTAGATAAATTTTTAGTGATTGAAGAGATGATGAATGAAGCTCAGAATTTAATGGAAACATATTTAGATGCTTTACATGAACGTTATGAGTATATGCTTGTGTTAAGGAAAGAATATACAGGGTTATCTGCTGCACTAGCAAAAGTACAGCAACGAGTTATTAAGCAAGGAGACAAGCTAGAAATAGACGAAGATGTAAAGAATGTAGCGCGAAGTGCTAGAGAGCGTATAGACGAGCATATAGAAGCTTTAGAAGAAGAATATGAAGAAGATAACCAATCGTTGATAAGACAGCTTAAATTAGCACGAGAACAGTTAGAGGGGAAATTAGACGAAGATAGTATAGGTGAGGCTTGGCGACTCTTAAAAGTGCGTAAAATAAAAGTCGAAGAATTGAATGTGCTGATGGACTTAATAGATGCTATGGAGAGCGGGCAACAAGAGACAAGTGAAAGCATTGTAAAGAAGATAGAGAGACTAAGAAGCGAATATACAGATGGATTTGTACGGTATAGAGAGGCATTAGAACAAGGAGAAGACGTACAAAAAGAAGTTGATGATGTTATCGCTGATTTAGAAGATGTAGGCTATATAAAAGAGTCTGAGATGCTATTAGAAGCACGTCCTAGCATAGTAGAAGATAGAGTTAAAAGACCAGATCCTCAACCGCTTCTAGACCTTTTAACCCCCATCAAAAGCGCAGGATTAGAGTATTTTCAAAGCAGAAATAAAAATTCACACTCATACGATTTGAGTGCAGCATTTGCGAAAGAACTAGCGTATGTAAGAAGAGCGCTTCTAGAAAATCGAGAATTTATCGGTACTAGCAATGCATTCAACCGCATGAACGCAGCGTTTGATGAACTTTCAGGTTACATGTATGAAAGGTTTCATCAGCTAGGAGGCTTGCCAGAGAATTATCATGGGCATGATAACAGATAGCAGACCATCATAAGAGGTGTCATACATTGATATGGCGCCTTTTTTTGTTGTGTTCGAAGATGGAAAAATAAGAAAAAACAAGAGCAAAACAAACAGTCCAAAAAACAGGACTAAAATAATGTAATTAGAATGGAAATAAAAGCCTAGGAAGAGGAAAAATAATAGAAATTACATCGAAAAATAGAAGAAGAACGAAAAATCAACAAAATAATCGACAATATAAAAATTGCAGAGAAGAAACAGAAATCATGCAGTCCAAAATTTCGAACCAAAAAGAAACGAAAATAAATGAAGTCCGAAAATATAGACCG